>CAZZVF010000043.1:3035-14472 GCA_964657355.1 uncultured Buchnera sp. | reverse complement strand
CCTGCGCTCGGGCGGCCGCGTGCTGAAGAACGTGACCGGCCTCGACCTCTGCAAGCTCCTCACCGGCAGCCACGGCACGCTCGGCATCATCACCGAAGTGACGCTCAAGGTGCTGCCCGCTCCCGAGGCGACCGGCTCCGTCGTGCTGCACGGCCTGACAGCGAACGCAGCCATCGCAGTACTCGCCGCAGCACTCGGCTCGCCCTACTCGGTCACCGGCGCCGCCTTCCTGCCCGAAGCCTCCGCCGCCACGCTGCACGGCGGCGGCACGGGCTCGCTCACCATCGCCCGCATCGAGGATCTCGGCCACAGCGTCATCTACCGCGTCGCCAGGCTCAAGCAGGCCCTCGCCGGCTTCGGCGATGTCGCGGCGCTCGACGAACAGCGCAGCCGCGAAATCTGGACCGCGATCCGCAACGCCGCCGTGCTGCCCGCCGCTCCCGACGACGCGATCTGGCGCATTTCGGTGCGGCCCTCGCGCGGTGGCGCCATCCTGGACGCCGCCGAGGCGCACGGCGCGCGCGGCTATCTCGACTGGGGCGGCGGCCTCGCAATGATCGCGGGGCCTGCGACCGATGCGGTGCACGATGCGTTGACGGCGGCGACCCTGCGCGAAGGCGGCGTCTGGACCCTCCTGCGCGGGCCGGAACCGTGGCGTGCGTCGGTGCGCGTCGTGCCGGCCGAAGCAGCGCCGCTGGCCGCCATCACGCGACGGGTCAAAGCCGCAATGGACCCCGGCGGCATTCTGAACCCGGGCCGCCTTTATGCCGGACTCTGAGTGATGCAGACGAATTTCTCCGCGGCCCAGCTAGCCGACCCCGACACCGCGTCGAGCAACGAGGTGCTGCGGACCTGCGTGCATTGCGGCTTCTGCACCGCGACCTGCCCGACCTTCGTGCTGCTCGGCGACGAACTCGATTCGCCGCGCGGCCGCATCTACCTGATGAAGGACATGCTCGAAAGCGGCCGGCCTGCAACCGAGGAAGTGGTGCGCCACGTCGATCGCTGCCTGTCGTGCCTGTCCTGCATGACGACCTGCCCATCCGGCGTGAATTACATGCACCTGGTGGATCACGCGCGGCACTACATCGAGCAGACCTACACGCGCCCGCTCGGCGAGCGTCTGCTGCGCAACGTCTTGGCTTTCATTCTGCCGAAACCAGGATTGTTCCGGATCGCCATGACCGGCGCCCGGCTGGCACGACCGCTTGGCAAGCTCGTTCCGGGCGGTTCCATGCTGGCGCAACGGCTGCGCGCCATGCTCGCGCTGGCGCCGAACCGACTGCCGCCGCCGAGTGCGCTGCAGGCGCCGCAGATCCACCGCGCCATCGGCGAACGGCGTGCCCGGGTCGCCTTGCTGACCGGCTGCGCGCAGAAAAGCCTGGCGCCGTCGATCGGCGATGCCACCATACGGTTGCTCACCAGGCTCGGCGTCGAAGTGGTGGTGGCGCCCGAAGTCGGCTGCTGCGGCGCGCTCACGCATCACATGGGCAAGCACGATCAGGCCATGCAGGCAGCCCGCGCGGCCATTGCCGGCTGGAGCCGCGAGGCGGAAGGCGAGGGGCTCGATGCCATCGTCATCAACACGTCCGGCTGCGGCACCACGATCAAGGATTACGGCTTCATGTTCCGCGCGGAACCGGAACCTTGGCGCAGCCGTGCCGAAGCGGTCTCCAAACTGGCCGAGGACATCACGGAGTTTCTCGCCCGCATCGGCTACCGCCCGACACGTGAGAAGGCTGGCCTACGGGTCGCGTATCATTCCGCTTGCAGCCTGCAACATGGCCAACAGGTCACCGAAATTCCCAAGCAGCTGCTACAGCTGGCGGGATTCACCGTCGTCGTTCCCGCCGAAAGCCATCTCTGCTGCGGCTCGGCCGGCACCTACAACCTGATGCAGCCGGCCATTGCGGAACGGCTGCGCGCGCGCAAGCTGGGCAACATCGCGCGCACCACGCCGGATTTGATTGCGGCCGGAAACATCGGCTGCATCACACAATTATCGGGCGGCGACACGCCGGCGGTGCACACGGTCGAGCTGCTCGACTGGATGGCAGGCGGACCCGAACCGGCAGCCATCGCCACCATCCCGGCGCGGGAGGCTGCGTGATGCGGCGCCTCGCTCTCATGCCGCTGCTGGCGTTGGTCGCAGCCGGACCTTCGAACCCGATCGGCACCGATCTCGATAGTCTGAAAACGGCATCGACGGAGCAGCAGGCCGCTGCCATCGAGGCGCGCATCTTGGCGGCATGGCATGCGCAGCTGACGCCGTCGGTCCAACTGCTCGTCGAGCGGGCCGACGCCGAAATGCACAGGGACAAACCGAAGGATGCCGCGGCCGACTTCGATGCGGCGATCGACCTGCAACCGGACGCGGCGGACCTCTGGCGCAGGCGGGCCGAAATCCGCTCGGCACTCGGCGACGACCGCGGTGCCGTCGCAGATCTCGCACAGGCGCTCAGCCGCGAGCCGCGCTGCTTTCCGGCACTGGCCGATCTGTCGCAATTCGCCGAATCGCGCGACGACTTCAAGCGCGCGCTGACCGCCTGGCAGAAGCTTCTGGACATGGATCCCAAAGCCGCCGGCGGCAATACGCGGTTGAAGCGGCTGCAGCACAAGGTGATGGGGCAGCCGGCCTGATGGACGCGACGACACGGCCATCCGCGCGTCATGCGGAGCTCGGCGGCGCGTTCTACGACGTGGTCGAACCGGCAGTCTTCCCCAAGCACATCCTGCGCTACCGCAACCGGGAATGGGCGACGCGCGTCGGCCTGGGCGGACTTTCGGATGAGGCGTGGATCGCCCATTTCGGCCGTTTCGAAGCGCTGCCCGGCAGTTTCCCGCGACCACTCGCCTTGCGCTATCACGGCCATCAGTTCGGCCACTACAATCCGGATCTCGGCGACGGCCGCGGCTTCCTGTTTGCCCAGCTGCATGATCTGCAGGACGGCAGGCTGCTCGATCTCGGCACCAAGGGCAGCGGCACCACGCCCTGGTCGCGCGCCGGCGATGGCAAGTTGACGCTGAAAGGGGGCGTGCGCGAAATACTCGCCACCGCCATGCTCGAGGCGCTCGGCGTCACCACCTCCAAGACGTTTTCGCTGATAGAGACGGGTGAGGATCTGTTTCGCGGCGACGAGCCATCGCCCACCCGTTCCTCGGTTCTCGTTCGCCTGAACCACTCGCATATCCGCATCGGCTCGTTCCAGCGCCTGGCCTACACGCAGGACGTCGAGAACCTGCGCACGCTGCTCGACTACACCGTGCGCACCTACATGCCGGATTGCTGGCGTGAGGACGAAGCGGAGCGCGCCACGCTTTTCCTGAAACAGGTCTGCGCCAGCGTCGCACGCCTCGGTGCGCAATGGATGCTCGCGGGCTTCGTGCACGGCGTGCTGAACACCGACAACATCAACGTCACCGGCGAGAGTTTCGATTACGGCCCCTGGCGTTTCCTGCCGACCTACGATGCGAAATTCACCGCCGCGTATTTCGATCATTCCGGCCTCTACGCGTATGGCAGGCAGCCCGACACGCTGTTGTGGAACCTCGCACGCCTCGCGGAATGCCTGTTGCCCCTTGCCCCGCAGGACAGCCTCGAAGCGGCTTTGCAGCAGTTCGTGCCGCATTTTCGAACGCAACTGCGCAGTGCCCTGCTGCGTCGCCTTGGACTCGAGGGCGCCGGCGATCCCGGCCTGAACGATGCGGTCTGGGCGTTCCTGCAGCAGAGCCAGATGCCCTTCGAGCAGTTCTTCTTCGACTGGTACGGCGGCCTCGCCAGCGAGCACCGTGCCACGCGCAGCCCGTCGGCGGCGTTCTATGCCGGGCCTCGTTTTGCGCCCGTCCGGGAAAAACTCGCCACCTACGACAGTGCAGCAGCGCCCGATCATCAATATTTTGCCAGGAGCGAACCCTGCACGATGCTGGTCGGCGATGTGGAGCAACTCTGGGCGCCGATCGCGGAGCATGACGACTGGAGCGCCTTCAACGCCAAGCTGGATGCGATCCAGGATATGCGCGAGGCGTACGACCGGTAGGGTCGCAAACCCGCCGGCGTGACCGGCGGGTTTGCGCAGGCCGTTCAGCTTTTCGGCCGGTCGACGTCGGTGCGCGATGCAGTCCCAGCCCGGGCAATCGCCGACATGCGGTCGAGCACCAGGTTGAGGTTCAACACGTTGACGCGGGGCTCGCCGAGAAAGCCCAAGACGGGCTCTGCCGTGTTCTGCTCCACCAGTTTCTGCACGGTCTCCGCCGGCAGCTTGCGTGCAGCGGCGACACGCGCGACCTGACGCGATGCGTTGACCGGCGTGATGTCGGGATCGAGGCCCGAAGCCGAGGTGGTCAGCGCATCGGCCGGAACCGGCTTGGCGCCCGAATTGGCGATATCGGCAGGCTTAACGCCTGCCTTGGCGATATCGGCCGTCACGCGGTCGACCAGCGCCTTGCTGGTCGGGCCGAGATTGGACGCGCCGGACTCGCTCGCATCGTAGGGTGTGGCAACCTGCTTGGAGGAGTCCTTCGGATCGGTTCCCATCAGCGCAGACGGGCGCCCCTGGAAATAGCGGTCACTGGCAAAATTCTGTCCGATGATGGAGGAGCCTACGACTTTGCCGTCACGCACGATCAGGCTGCCTTGCGCCTGGTAGGGAAAGGCCAGCGCGCCAAGCCCGGTGAAGCCCCAGGGCAGGATCACGCCGGTCAGCAAAGTGAAGATGGCGATCAGCGTGACGACGGGACGGAGTTGCGAAAGCATGTGACTTGTCCTCAGACGAAGATATGGAAGGTGGTGAGCACCAGGTCGATCGCCTTGATGCCGATGAACGGCGCGACGATGCCGCCGACGCCGTAGATCAGCAGGTTGCGCCTCAGCAGGGCCGCGGCACCGACGGCACGGAACCGCACGCCGCGCAAGGCGAGGGGCACCAGCGCCACGATGATCAGCGCATTGAAGATCACCGCCGACATGATCGCACTTTGCGGCGTCGACAGGTGCATGATGTTGAGCGCGCCCAGCTCGGGATAGGTCGTCACGAAGATCGCCGGCAGAATCGCGAAGTATTTGGAAATATCGTTCGCGATGCTGAACGTGGTGAGCGAACCGCGCGTGATGAGCAGCTGCTTGCCGATCTCCACGATCTCGATCAGCTTCGTGGGATCGCTGTCGAGATCGACCATGTTGCCGGCTTCGCGCGCCGCCTGCGTGCCGGTCTGCATGGCAACGCCGACATCCGCCTGTGCCAGCGCCGGCGCGTCGTTCGTGCCGTCGCCGCACATCGCGACCATGCGGCCTTCCGCCTGCGTTTTCCTGATGTAGTTCAGCTTGTCCTGCGGCGTCGCCTCCGCGATGAAGTCGTCCACACCGGCTTCCGTGGCGATTGCCGCCGCCGTGATGCGGTTGTCGCCGGTCACCATGATGGTGCGGATGCCCATCCGGCGCAGTTCCGCGAAGCGGTCGCGGATGCCCGGCTTCACGATGTCCTTCAGCTCGACGACACCCATCAGCCGGCCGTCGCTGACGACGGCGAGCGGCGTGCTGCCGGCGCGCGAAACGCGGTCCACGGCCTGTGTGAAGGCGGCGGGAGCTGGTGTGGCCATCTGCTTGAGGATGCTGTCGACGGCACCTTTCCGCCAGCTCCTGCCTGCGAAGTCGAGCCCGGAGACACGCGTGTTGGCGGAGAACGGAACCACCGTCGCGTCGGCACCCTGTTCGAGCGTGATGTTGTGCCGGTCGCGGACGAAGGTGAGGATCGAGCGGCCTTCCGGTGTCTCGTCGCCGAGGCTTGCATAGGCGGCAGCCTCGGCAAGATCGGCTTCGTTGACGCCGGGCACGGGATACAGTCCGGCGGCCATGCGGTTGCCGAAGGTGATGGTGCCGGTCTTGTCGAGCAGCAGCGCATCGACGTCGCCGGCCGCCTCCACCGCGCGGCCGCTGGTGGCCACCACGTTGAAGCGGATCAGCCGGTCCATGCCCGCGATGCCGATGGCCGACAGCAGGCCGCCGATCGTCGTCGGGATGAGCGTCACCAGCAGGGCGGCCAGAACGGGAATGCCCAGCACCGTGCTGGAATATCCGGCAAAGCCGACGAGCGTTACGACGGCGATCAGGAAGATGATGGTGAGGCCGGCGAGCAGGATGTCGAGTGCGATTTCGTTCGGCGTCTTGCGGCGTTCGGCGCCTTCGACGAGCTTGATCATGCGGTCGATGAAGGTGTTGCCGGGATCGGCCGTGATGCGCACGACGAGATAGTCGGACACCACCTGGGTGCCGCCGGTGACGGCCGAGCGGTCGCCGCCGGCCTCGCGGATAACCGGTGCCGACTCGCCGGTGATCGCACTCTCGTTGACGCTGGCGACACCTTCGATGATCTCGCCGTCGGACGGGATCAGGTCGTTGGTCTCGACCAGCACCAGGTCGCCGGCGCGCAGCTGCGATGCCGGAGTCTGCTTGAGTGTGCCACGATCCTTCGCGTTCACCATGAGCTTGGCCATGGTGTCCGTGCGCGCCTTCCGCAGGCTTTCGGCACGGGCACGGCCGCGCCCTTCGGCGACCGCCTCCGCGAAAGTCGCGAACAGCACGGTCAGCCACAGCCACACCGCGACCGCGAGTGCGAAGGCGCTTCCGGTGCCCTTCACCAGCGCCTCGATGCCGATGAAGGTGGTGAGCACGGCAACGATTTCGGTGACGAAGATCACCGGGTTGCGCATCAGTCCGAGCGGATTGAGCTTGGCGAAGCTGTCACCGGCGGCGCGCAGGATGATCGCCCTGTCGAACAGGGCGATCGTATCGGCTTGCGTATTTGCCATTGTCGTGTGTCCTAGAAAGTCTTGCCGGCGTGCAGCGAAAAGTGTTCTGCCAGCGGTCCAAGCGCGTCTGCGGGCATGAACTGCAGGCCACCCAGAATGATGATGACGCCGATCAGCAGGCCGATGAACAACGGACCCGTGGTCGGGAACGTGCCCGTGCTCGGCGGCAGCTTCGGCTTGGCGGCCAGCGAGCCGGCCAGTGCGAACACCGGCACCATGAAGGCGAACCGCCCGAAGATCATGGCCATGCCAAGCCCGTAATCGAGCAGGCGCGTGTCGGCGGTGAGGCCGGCCATGGCGCTGCCGTTATTCTCGCTCGCCGACGTCCACGCATAGAGCATTTCCGACAAACCGTGCGGCCCCGCATTGGAGAGCGACGAGACGCCGTTCGGCAGCACGAGCGACAATCCGGCACCGCCCAGGATGAACAAGGTCAGGATCAGCACGGCAAGCATGGCGAGCTTGATTTCCTTGGCCTGCACCTTCTTGCCGAGATATTCGGGCGTTCGCCCGACCATCAGCCCTGCCACGAACACCGCGAGCAGCGCGAACACGACGATGGTGTAGAGCCCCGATCCCACGCCGCCGGGCGTCACTTCGCCGAGCTGCATCAGGAACATCGGGATCAGTCCGCCGAGCGGCGTGTAGCTGTCGGTAAAGCTGTTGACGGCACCCGTGGATGTTCCCGTGGCGCTCACGTTGAACAGCGACGACATGGCGACGCCGAAGCGCACATCCTTGCCCTCCATGTTGCCCATCGAGGCGTCCATGCCGGCATGCGTCAGCAGCGGATTGCCGCCGGCTTCCGCCGCATAGGTGCCGGCGACGGCGAGCGTCAGCAGGATCGCCATGCTGTAGAACAGCGCGCGGCCCTGCTTCTTCTCACCGACCATGTGGCCGAGCATGATGGCCAGCGAGAACGGGATCAGCAGCAGCAGCCAGTTCTCGAACATGTCGGTGAACGCTGTGGGATTCTCGAACGGGTGCGCGCTGTTGGCGTTGAAGAAGCCGCCGCCGTTGGTGCCGAGTTCCTTGATCGCCTCCTGGAACGCCACCGGCCCCACTGCAATCGTCTGGCTGGCCCCTTCGAGGGTCGTGGCGCTGACATAAGGCGACAGCGTGTCCGGAACGCCCGATGCGAGCAGCAGCACGGCCGCGACCAGCGCCACCGGCAGCAGCACGTAGAGCGTTGCGCGGGTCAGATCGACGTAGAAATTGCCCAGCGTCTTGAGCGCGCTCCCGGTAAACGCGCGCATCACCGCGACGGCGGCGGCGATGCCGGTCGCGGCCGAGAGGAACATGTGCACGGTCAGGCCGAACATCTGCGCGCCGTACGAGATCTGGCTCTCCGGCGTGTAGGCCTGCCAGTTCGTGTTGGTCACGAAACTCGCCGCCGTGTTGAACGCGAGCCTTGGCGACATCGCTGGCGCATGCTGCGGATTCCACGGCAGGATGTCCTGCAGGCGGAGTATCGCGTAGAGCAGCAGGAAGTGCAGCGCGTTCAGCAGGATGAGCGCAAAAACGTATTGCTTCCAGCCCATGCCGCGCTTCGGATCGATGCCTGCCACGGTATAAAACCCGCGCTCGACAGGGCCGAGCACGGGTGTGAGGAGACTGCGTTCGCCCGAAAACACCACGGCCATGTATTTCCCGACGGGAAAGGCCGCGGCGAAGACGAGTCCCAGCACGAGCGCGATCTGCGCCCAGCCGATCAATGTCATCTTGAGTATTCCTGGTTTGAATCGAAATCCGCTGGACGGAAGGCGTCAGAAATCTTCCGGACGGACGAGCGCCCAGACGAGATAGACGAGCAGCAGCGACGACACTGCGCCGCCAATGACGAGATCGAGCATCAGATGCGCTCGCACAGTTCGGCATAGGCTGCCATCAGCAGGATGGCGCCCGTGCCTAAGACGATGACGATGATATCGGCCATAAGGGGCGCCTCCTCCGCGCCATGCAGGGCGGATTAGGAGCTTTGCGCATAAAGGCGCGATGTGGATTTCACCCTGGCGGCGTAAAGCGCGCGTAAAAACGGGAAACCGGCTGGAGCGGGCGAAGGGAATCGAACCCTCCTAGCTAGCTTGGAAGGCTAGAGCATTACCACTATGCTACGCCCGCGCCGCGCCGCTGGTTTACCCGCCACGACGCGCCCCCGCAAGGCGCGTCAAAGCCAGGCGCTTACCTGATAAAGGTTCCGAACGCCCGCGGACTGCTCCCGGCCGGCAGCGTCGCCACCACGGCCAGGCTCTTCGCATCGATCACGCTCATGCTGTCGCTGAACCAGTTGGCGACATAGAGCAGCCGCCCGTCCGCCCCCGCCTCGATGCCCTCGGGATAGTCCCCGACACGGACTTTGCCGACTACTGCGAGGCTCGACAGGTCGAAGGCCGTCACCGTGGAAGCGAGTTCGTCGGTCGCAAAGCCGCGTCCACCCGCCAGCGCCACCACGTAGGGGTGCTTGCCGACCTTGATGGTGCCGGCCACGCGTCGGGCCGGCATGTCGATCACCGTCACGCTATCCGACTCCACATCGGCCGTGTAGGCGCGCTGGCCTGTCGCATCGAGAGTGACACCGAACGGGTGGGTGCCGACCTTGATGCGCGCCGTCTCCTTCAGCGTCCGCGTGTCCACCAGCGAGACGGCGTCCGACAGCCGGTCGGCCACGATCAGCGTGGCTCCGTCAGGCGTCAGTGCCAACCCGCTCGGCGACTGCCCGACGGCGATCCTGCCGATCAGCGTGCCGCTCAGCGGGTCCAGCACGAGCACGGCGCTGCCGTACCAGTCGGCCACATAAACCGGGCTGCCGGAGGGATGCACCGCAATGCCGAGCGGACCGCCCGGTGCTGCGATGGTGCGCAAGACCCGGCGGCTGGCCGTGTCGATGACGCTGACCGACTGGATCGAGGGGCTGGTGACATAGGCGCGGGCGCCGTCGTGCGACATGGCAATGCCGGCCGGCTTGCCCGGCACCGCTATGGTCGCGACCGTCTTGCGCGTCGCCAGATCCACGACAGTGACACTGTCGCCGTCCTGGTTGGTGACGAACGCCTCTTCCGCCAAAGCACCGGGCGCCGCTCCCGCAGCTGCAAGCCAGCAGGCGCAGGCTGCGGCGGCGACTGGAAGGCGAACGATGCTAGCCGCCGAACTTGGCCTTGAGCGCGTCCAGCGCCGGCTGGCACAGCGCCGTCACGGCCTTGACCGCGGCCGCCTCGTTCTGGTCCGGCGGCGGGTTGTTGTTCGGATAGCCGCGATAGAACGCCGTGCGCCACTCCACATGCGACTTGCCGCCGCCTGCGTCCGTCACCACCAGATGGGTCGAAAAATCGGCCACGGGGAACACCTTGGGGTCCACGTGCGGCAGGAACGTCCCATAGGTGAAGTTCGCCGCGTCGTAGTCCGCCAGTTCCTCGTCCTGCAACACGGCGCCACTCTTCAGGGTGACGTTGCGCTTGGCGGTCGCCGGGTCGTTGCCGCCGGCACCCTCCACCTTGGCAACCGCCGGCACCCAGGACAGATCGTGGAAGTTGCCGATCACCGCCCAGACCTTGGCCGGCGGCGCGTTCACGTCGGTCGCAAGCTCCAGTTTCTGGCGGGTCGGCCCGTGCGCCAGGGCAGGGGCGGCAGCGATCGCCGTCGTGAACAGCAGGGCAGCGGACAGCAGGACGCGACGCTTCGGCATGAAGGAACTCCGGTGTTTCATCAGGTTATCGCGCGGTGGATGGGCGCTCGGCAAATGGTCCAAAGGTCAGGACGCGCCACCTGGATGCGCGCTCTCCATCTGCGCCTTCAGCCCGTCCAGCGCCGGCTGGGTCATCGCCTCCACGGCATGGATGGCGGCCGTCTCGTTCAGCTCCGGCGGCGGGTTGAAGTTCGGGTAGCCGCGATAGAACGCGCTGCGCCATTCGACGCGCGAGCCGCCGTCGGGCTCGGGCAGCACCACCACGATGGACGAGTAGTTCGTCACCGGCAGCACCTTCAAATCCACATGGGGCAGGAAGGTGGCATAGGTGAAGTTCTGCGGCTCGTAGCGCGTCAGTTCCTCCACCGGCAGCACGCCGCCGCTTTTCAGCGTCACCGTCCGCGTCGCGGTCTCGGGCGTATCGCCGCCGGTGCCTTCCGTGCGCGCCACCAGCCTGTCCCAGGACAGGTCGTGGAAATGGCCGATGATCCCCCACACCTTGGCCGGCGGCGCCGCGATGTGCACCCACGTCACCAGCTTCACCCGCTGCGCATCATGCGCCCGGGCCCGGGTGATCGGAGCGACGGCGGCAGAGGCGATCAGTGACGCGGTCGCGGCGGTGGCAAGAGCACGCATCGGCAAGGCTCCACGGGATGTGCCGCGGGTTCTCCCTCCGCCGCACACTTGACACAAGGCCCCCTTCATTCTTCATACGCCGCTCGCGCCTGGCGCCGCTCGCGTTCGGCGCCGTTCGCGTCAGGCGGGCCGCAGCACCAGGCGGGAGCGCTGCAGGGGTGTAGCTCAATCGGCTAGAGCGCCGGTCTCCAAAACCGGAGGCTGGGGGTTCGAGACCCTCCACCCCTGCCAGGCGATTCTTCTCTCTATGTCGTGTGCTGCCGGGTCGTGTATGGCTGGCCCGGCGGGGCACCTCTGCTGCTGCCGTTTCAGGTT
>CAZZVF010000043.1:0-3025 GCA_964657355.1 uncultured Buchnera sp. | reverse complement strand
TTGATAAGGATTTGGCGTTTGGCGTTTGCACCTGCGAAATTCGTGCGCGAAGTCCGGGCCGAAGCGGGCCGTGTCACCTGGCCCAGCCGGAAGGAGACGCTCGTCACCTCCGGTCTGGTCGTGGCCATGGCCGTGCTGACCGCCATCTTCTTCTTCGTCGTGGACCAGGCGGTGACCTTCGCCGTGCGCGCCATGTTCACGCGCTCCGTCTGAGGGTTCTGCAGGTCATGGCCAAGCGCTGGTATGTCGTTCACGTCTACTCGGGCTTCGAGAAGAAGATCGCCTCCGCCATCAAGGAACAGGCCGAGCAGAAGGGCCTCGCCGACCATATCGACGAAGTGCTGGTGCCGTCCGAGGAAGTGGTCGAAGTCCGCCGCGGCCAGAAGATCAACGCCGAGCGCAAGTTCTTCCCCGGCTACGTGCTGGTGAAGATGGAACTGACCGACGACGCCTGGCATCTCATCAAGAACACGCCGAAGGTCACCGGATTCCTCGGCACCAAGCTGCGCCCGACCCCGATCAGCGAAGCCGAGGCCGAGCGGATCATGAAGCAGGCCCAGGAAGGCGTCGACCATCCGCGCCGTTCGATCATCTTCGAAATCGGCGAACAGGTCCGCGTGGCGGACGGCCCGTTCACCAGCTTCAACGGCACGGTCGAGGAAATCGACGAGGAGAAGGGCCGCGTGAAGGTCAGCGTCTCGATCTTCGGCCGCTCGACGCCGGTCGAACTGGAATACGGCCAGGTCGAGAAGGTCTGATTCGGGCCCGCTTGAAGCCGGTCTCCCCCCTTGGGGCTGGTTTCTAGTCGGCTGCGAGGGGCGCAGGCTCCGGCGTCGGTGCGACGACCGGAAAATGCAGCGTCCACACGGCGCCGTGGTCGGAACGAAGTTCCGCCGTGCCGTGCACCTGCTCGATCAGCCGCCGCACGAGGCCGACGCCGTGCCGCTTGCTGCCGGTCTTTTCGATAAAGCCCGAGCCGTTGTCCCGCACCGTGAGAGTCGCGTCGTCGGCCGGCCCGGCCTGGCTCAGCGACACCGCGATCGCACCCTTCGTGTTGAAAAGGCCGTGCTCGTAGCTGTTGGAAACCAGCTCCGCCACCGCCATGCCGATCGCCGTCACGGTATCCAGGTCCACCAGGATCGAAACGACATCGCAACTGAGCGAGATCTCGGTGTTGCGGTCCCTCTGCAGTTCCGGAAGGCTGATGCAAAGCGCCTTGAGGTAGGAGCCTAGGTCAATCGACCGTCCCATGCCGGTGCCGAGCAGCTGTTCGTACACTTCCGACAACGTGGTCACGCGGCGGATGATCGCACGCACGGAGTTGTTCTCCTCCGGCTGCTTCTCGTTGCGGAGATGGCTGGCGAGCATGGCGTGGATGAGCTGCAGATTGTTGCGGACGCGGTGCTTCAGCTCTTCCGCCAGCACGGCGCGTTCGATCAGGAGACGATCCTTTTCGACGATCAACTTCTCCATCTCTACGAGCAGTTCCTGGTTGGCCTGGATGCGCTGCGCCGTGCCGACGGCTTCCGCCAGCACGTTGGCGAAACCGGTCAGGAACGTCACGTCGTGCTCGTCGTAGATGTGCAGGATCGGGCTATCGATTTCGAGCACGCCGTAGGGGTTGCCGCTGAGGCCCTTGATGATCACGTCCACCGTCGAGACGATGCCGTGCTCGGCGTAGAATGCCGGCAGCACCACGTCCTTCGCCACGCTCAGGTCGCGTAGAATCACCGGTTCGCCGGTGATGAAGGCGCGTCCCTGCGGCGATGTCTCGTCCGCCCGCGACACCACACGCCCCACCACGCCGGCCTTCCAGCCATAACCTGCCTCGATCAGCAGATCGTTTTCGTCGGGCCGGTAGCGGCAGATTTTGCAAAATGGCACGCCGAGGCAGTCGGCGCACATCTTCGCCGCTTCGTTGAGTATGGTGAGAAGCACCGGCTCGCGAAACGCAAAGCTTCCGAAGCCCGCGAGGGCCGCCTGCTGTTTCAGCAATCTGGCAATGCCCGCGTCCTGCGCCTGGCTCATGGTCGTCACCAAAAAGTTGCGAAGGCGTGACAAAGTCGGTGTATGAGCATACATGGATAAACGAGCCGGTCAAATCACGCGATCATGGCCGGCCGCCCTCCCGTCGCATGCCGGCTCGAACGCCCCAGCGCTTTGTTCCGGCGAGCATCCTTAGCCACAAGCGTGATCCCATCCGGCCGGATGATGCCGAAAATCCGCAGCACAAGGCACGAGACGATGCTCAAGGTTCTGATCGTTGAAGATGATTTCATGATCGCAGACTGCCTGGAGGCAATTCTGATCGAAGCCGGCTACGAGGTCTGCGGCATCGCAGGCACGGTGCCCGAAGCGATCGTCCTCGGCATCCGCTTCAGGCCCGACCTCGCGATCCTCGACCTGCGCCTGCGCGACGGGCATTTCGGCACCGAGGTCGCTGCCGCCCTGCGCCTCACCTGCCGCTGCGGCGTGCTGTATGCCACCGGCAATCCCGATCATCCGCTGCTCAAGCTGGAAGTCGACGCCGGCTGCGTCGCGAAACCTTACTCCCCGCGCACCATCATCAACGCGCTCCAGGGCGTGTGCGACCGCATGCACCTGGCGTCGCCCAGACCATCAGGGCGACGGACGAAGCTGGCTCCGAACCCGGCGATACAGCCCTTGGCGGTGACAGCTGGCCGTTACAGCCTTGGGCCGTTACAGCGCGGAGGGAGCCACCACCATGCAGCTGCCATGCCCATGGACGAGTTTCTGGCAGGCCGCCACGGCGCCTTCATGCGTCATGCCGGAAAGCCGTGCGCGATAGACAGTGCCATGGCCCTGACGCACCGGCGTCACGGCCTGCGCACCGCCGACGCGGCCGCGCGCGGAACCGGCCGCCTGTGCAGCCTGGCCCGCATTGCCATAGGCGCCGATCTGCACCGCCCAGCTCTTGCCGCCGACGCCGTGGCCGACATTCTCGCTCGCCATGGCAGAGTCGATGATGTGGATGCCGTGATGCGACGGCCCGGCATAGGCAACG
>CAZZVF010000042.1:0-14631 GCA_964657355.1 uncultured Buchnera sp. | reverse complement strand
GCCAGGCTCGGCAACACCGAAGCGGCCGCGGCGCTGCTCGCCACGGTCTTGTCCCGGTCGGCGATGCCGGCCGACCCGGCATTCGCCGCCATCGCGGACGGCATCGCGCGGCAGGCCGGCATGCCCGGGTGGGTCGGCGCGAGTCCCGAGGGCGGGGCTACGATCGGACGCGTCGCCGCCACGAGACTCGTTGCCATGCTGGATGGCGTGCAGGTCCCCCTGCCGCGGGTCCGGGCGCGCGCCCGACCCGGGTCGGGCGATCGCATCGATCTGACGCTGCCGCGGACCTGGCTCGACGCGGCGTCGCTCGTGGTCCGCTCCGGTGGGCGCGAACTGCTCGGCAGCCCGGTGGACCTGCACGCCATACGGCGGTCGCACGTGCCGCCGGCCAGCGATATGGCCACGGCACCCAGGTCGCGGGCGAACATGCGGGTTTCGCCGGCGAAGCGGGCTGCGGATCTGCGGCGCTGGCGAAATGGCACGGTCGCACAAGGATCGGCGATCCTCGTTACGCATGCCATGGGCGGGGGCGTGGAGCGGCACGTGGCGGAACGCGCGCGGGCGATCGGGCGGCAGCTCGGGTTGCGGCCGATCGTATTGCGACCTGCGGAAGGAGGTGGCTGCGCTATCTCCGAAGGGGATGCGGACGCGTATCCCAACCTTGTCGTCCCGGCCGGGACCTCGCTTGACGACCTCGTGGAATTTCTCGCGCCGGACCGGCCCAAGTGGGTCGAATTGCACCATCTGGTGGGGCATGCACCCGGCTTGGCTGCTCTGGCGGGCGCCCTGGGCGTGCCGTGCGACATCACGGTGCATGATTTCGCACCCGTTTGTCCGCGCATCGCCCTGTGCGGCACCAGCAAGAGCTACTGCGGCGAGCCACTCGATGTGCGGGATTGCGAGGATTGTGTCGCCGATAACGGCAGCAGGCTGGAGGAGGCGATCGGGGTGGCCGATCTGCGCGCCCGGTCGCAGCTTCTGTTCGAAGCGGCCCGCACTGTGACGGTGCCGACGCAGGACACGCTGCGCCGCCTGCAACGCTACGTGAGGACAGGCAATGCGGTGGTACGGCCGTGGCAGGACGACAGTGCATTGAGCCGGCAGGTCCGCAGGCCTTCCCCCGGCAGCGTGCGACAACCGGTCAGGATCTGCGTCGTCGGCGGGATTGGCGAGGAGAAAGGCTACAACGTGCTGCTCGCCTGCGCTCGCGACGCGTCCCGCCGCGCGTTGCCGCTCACTTACGTTGTCGTGGGTCATACGATCGACGACAGCCGCCTGATCGATACCGGGCATGTCGAGATTACCGGCAAATACGAGGAGCAGGAAGCGCAGGAACTGATTGGCCGCCAGCAATGCGATGTTGGCTTCCTGCCGTCGGTGTGGCCGGAAACCTGGTGCTACGCTTTGTCGGCGCTTTGGCAGGCAGGCCTGTGGGTTTTCGCATTCGACCTCGGGGCGCAGGCCGAGCGGATACGCGAAGCAGGCCGAGGCACGCTTTTCCCGCTCGGGCTGCCACCCTCGGTGATCGGCGACAATCTCGCCAGGTTGGCCGGCTCAGCGCGTTGACCGGATAGCCTCGAGACGAAGGGTGAAGATCGCTCGGCAACGGGCCCCTCCGTGTGCCGTTCTGACGCGGTGTGGACTTCGTCGCCTTTGCCTCGGTTCCTGGTGCTGTATGGCGCGGTGTTCGCGGCATTCGGCGTAGCGTCGCCTTTTTTGCCGGGATTGTTGGCGCAGGACGGGCTGTCGCCAGGTGCGCTCGGGGTCGTTCTCGCCTCTGGAACCGCGATACGGTTGCTCGCCGGCCCGCTGGGCGGCCGTGTGGCGGACAGCACGGGCAAACCGGCAATGGTGCTGGCCGGCTTCACCGCGGCGGCGGCCGTGATCGCTACCGGTTACGCTGCCGTGGGCGGCCTTCCGTTGTTGCTGCTCGTGAGCGTGGCCCATGCCTCGGTTCTGGCGCCGATCACGCCCGTCGCCGACGCGCTTACCCTCGGCTCCGCTCATGCAGAACCACGCTTCGAGTATGGCTGGGTCAGGGCTGCGGGTTCGGCCGCGTTCATCGTTGGAACGCTGGCGTCGGGCCAGATCGTCGGGAGAGCGGGGCTCGGATCCATAATATGGATGAACGCCGGGTTGCTCGCAGTGGCCGCCTTCTTTGCGGTGGCCGTTCCCAACCGCGTCGCCGGTTCTGAGGCGCAGGCCGGCAGCGATGGTAAGCCTTCGTTCAAGGCATTGCTGCACATACCGGTGTTTGTGAAGTTGATGGCGGCTGCAATGCTGATTGGCGGCAGCCATGCCATGCATGACGGTTTCGAGGTAATCCGCTGGCGTACCGCCGGGCTCTCACCAGCACGATGCAGCATTTTGTGGGCCTTGTCCGTCGCCGCGGAAGTCGCGGTGTTTTCAACGCTGGGGCGCCGCATGCTCGCAATCCTGGGACCGGGCCGTGCGGTCGGGCTCTCGGCTGTGGCGGGAATTGTGCGTTGGGGTGCGGCTGCGAGCACGGCATCGTTTCCGGTGCTGGCGTTTGTCGAACCGCTGCATGGCCTGACATTTGCGCTGCTACATCTGGCTTGCATGGACGTGATCGGGCGCGTCGTGCCGGCAGCTTTGGCCGCGACTGCGCAGGCCTTCTACGCGACCGTCGCCATGGGTGCTGCCTCCGCCTGTGTGACCTTGGTGGCAGGCCCGCTCTACGGCCGTTTCGGCGCCGCTGCGTTCTGGCCGATGGCGGCGATTTGCCTGCTGGCATTGCCGTTCGCACTGAGCGTGCGGCTTCCCGCTGCGACGGAAATCTAGCGCATCATCCGACCGAATGAGGTAGCCGCCGGATAAAGATGCTTGCCAAGACAAAGAGCTAGAGCCTGCTCCGATCCACTTGCCGGCTCGCTGCCGGGCCGCCGATCATCCGCGTATGTCTCTGCTGTGGCCTGCGCATAATAGCCGGACAAGGGTGCGGTTCTCGGTCAACGCACGCGCCGGCGAACGGCACGAAGGGGTGCCCGTCTGCTACTGGACTCGAGACGTCACGTTCAGGCGGCCGAGTCGACCAGAACGATCTCAGCGTCTTCCAAGGCCTTCACGTGCAGCACGGCCTCGTTCCTGATCGCCGCGCCATCGCGCGCATCGAGCTTTACGCCGTTGATCTCGATGGCGCCACGGGCCGGCACCAGGTAGCCGAGCCGTGCGGCACCGAGATCGTAGCGCGCTTCTTCGCCGGCTTTCAGAGTGGCGCCCAGAACCCGAGCATCCGTCCTGATCGGCAGCGCGCCGGCGTCTTCGGCAAAACCGCTGGCCAGAGCTACAAATTGGCCTGAACGTTCGCCTTTCGGAAACGGCTTCGCACCCCACGAAGGAGCAGCACCACGCGCCCGGGGCTCGATCCAGATCTGGAAGATCCGGGTCTCCTCGTTCTCCATGTTGTATTCCGAATGCCGCACGCCCGAGCCGGCACTCATCACCTGGACGTCGCCCGCCTCAGTGCGGCCCTTGTTGCCAAGGCTGTCCTGGTGCGTGATTGCGCCCTCGCGCACATAGGTGATGATCTCCATGTCGGCATGCGGGTGCGGCGGAAAGCCTTCGTTGGGCGCGATGATGTCATCGTTCCACACGCGAATCGGCCCCCAGCCCATCCTCTCCGGATCATGGTAGCTTGCGAACGAGAAGTGATGCTTGGCATTCAGCCACCCATGGTTCGCACCGCCCAAAGCGGCAAACTGCCTGCGCTCGATCATCGATCAAACTCCTGATGGACGCACCGCAATCCGGCGCCTCGTTTATGCGCAAGATGGGGATTGCGGCAGGGGGCGGGAATAGAAATGATGGCAACTCACCGGTGCCGAAGGTGGCATGGCCAGATTGCCGGCCTTCGAGGCCGGGGCTGTCTTCGCCAAGGTGGCCGAGACCGGCTCCTTCACGCGCGGCCGATGAACTGGGTCTCGCCAAGTCGACGATTTCCGTTCATGTTCTTTGATCACATGGGCCCTGCGGATTTCGCACCCGGGCTGCCGCCCACCGTCGATGTCCGGCCGCATCGGCATATCGGTCTCTCGACTGTCACGTACTTGCTCGAGGGCGAGATCACGCAAGAGGCGCCTCTGACTCGCCGTCCCGCGTTCTCGAACAGCCTCTGAAGTTACAAAGAGGCGCCGTCCCGTACCTCGACCTGCAATGCGCGGTCGAAGCCGTTGAACGCTGTTTGCAGGCACGCGCCGTAGGCGCCGAGCTGGCCGATTTCGATCCAGTCGCCTTCGTCGATGTCGGCCGGCAGGCTGAACGGGCCGCGCATCCGATCGGCACTGTCGCAGGTGGGACCGAAGAACTCCCAATCCACATGGTTCGCCTCCGTCAGGCGGCCGAGCAGGCGGACCGGGTAGCGGAAGCCGGGCAGCCCGGCATCGGACAGGCTGCCGTAAATGCCGTCATTGATGAACAGCGCGCTGTCGCGGCGGTGCAGAACCTGCACGACGAGCGAGCTGCCGCGGGCTGCAAGTGCGCGTCCCGGTTCGGCCCAGAGCGTCATCGGCGGCAAGTTCAAAGCCTCTACGCTCGCTTCGATCTCTGCGAAGAATGCACCCAACGGCGGCGGGGTCATGTCGGCGTAGGCGACCGGAAATCCACCGCCGACATCGAGCACGTCGACGGCCACACCGCTCGCGCGGATGATGTCGCCGGCCAGCTTGATCGCGCTGCGCCAGGCGAGCGGGTCCATGCATTGCGAGCCGACGTGGAACGATACGCCGAGCCGGCGAGCGTGAGTGCGGGCAGCACGCAGCAATGCGACTGCGTCCGCCGCTTCGGCGCCGAACTTGCCTGAGAGATCGTAACGGGCGGGACCGGGCGGAAGTGCTATCCGCACGACGAGGCCGAGGTCTTCCGCACCGCAAGTTTCAGCAAGGATCTTGTTCAGCTCTGCATCGCTGTCGAGCACGAAATCGCGCACGCCATGCAGCCGGTAGCTCTGCGCGATCGCCGGGCGTGATTTCACCGGGTGCATGAAGTGGATCTGCGCGGTCGGAAACAAGCCGCGAATGTGGGCGACCTCTGGCAGCGAGGCACAATCGAAATGCCTGACACCACCGGCCCACAACGCGCGCAGCACCGCGGGATCGGGATTGCACTTCACCGCATAAAGCACGTCGCCTGGAAAACCTTCCAGGAAAGCGCTGGCATCGGCCGCAATCACGCCTGGCCGTACGCAATGAACAGGCTCTGAAGGCCGCAAGGCTGCGACGAGATCCGTGACGCAAGGCAGAATGGGAGCGGCGACAGGCGAACGAAGCTGGCTCATGGCGACAAATCCTCACGAGCGCGCGCTAACCGGCACGCGCCCATAGCTGCAGTGCTGCAGCGTTCGAACAAAATGAGTTTTGGTTAACCGGGAGTGGTCTCGGTCATGGGCTTTGGAGCACGTCACAGGTGCGCCGGAAGCAGGCGCGCCCGGGCGTGCTCTAAAAACTCAAGCAGTCCCGCGAGGAGTTCGCCAGAAAGCGGAGTGCCGAAAACATAGCCGTATCCCTCAAAGCCGCCGGTCCATTTGCATGACCGGCTCAACCACAAAGGACGCGTTACGTCGTTGCTTGTGCCCTTATGGTCCCGTTCGGCAGACCTTCAGGCTCGCGGCACGTGCGATGGCGTCAGCGGCCTCCGAAATGGGAAACCGGGACGCGCCTTCTAGTGTAGATTGCCGCTGGGTGGTCTGCCGATTGCTGAGACCAGCCATGCGCTGTTCACATGGTATTGAGACGTGGTCCGAGCAGCGACAGATATTCCCAAACGATCGTTGCAGCGGCCAGTGAGGTAATTTCTGCATTGTCGTAGGCCGGCGCCACTTCGACCATGTCCATTCCGAAAAACTGGAGCGAGCCCAGGCGGCGCAGGATGGCCTGCAGCTGCCACGATGCGAGGCCGCCGATTTCAGGGGTCCCGGTGCCCGGCGCGAAAGCGGGGTCGAGCACGTCGATATCGCAGCTGAGGTAGCATCGCACTTCGCCTGCCACGTCGAGGATGCGCGCGGCCGTTGCAGCGGCGCCGATTTCGTGAACCTCCTCGGCGGTCAGGATCGTGACGCCCTGCGTGAGTGTCCAATCCCAGACTTCCCGTTGAACCGGGGAGCGGATGCCGATCTGCACCATGCGATGCGGATCGACGAGACCTTCGCGAATGGCGTGATAGAATGGCGAGCCGTGGCCGTGCGTCTGGCCGAAGCTGTCGGGCCAGGTGTCGACGTGCGCGTCGAAATGCACCAGGCCCAAGGGCGCTCCGTGCCTGGCGCGCAGACTACGCAGCAAGGGCAATGTGATGCCGTGCTCGCCACCGAGCGCAATCAGATGCGTGGTCGTTGCGGCCTGCTGCTCGATCAAAGCGAGGCTTGCCTGGATGTCGCCCAGTGCGATCGCGAAGTCGCCAATGTCCGCGACCGCTAAGCCAGCGGGATCGATCCAGCTGCGCGGATGCGCGCCATCCACCAGCATGCGGCTGGCGTGGCGGATCGCCGGGGGCCCGAAACGTGCGCCGCTGCGGTTCGTCGTACCGATGTCGAGCGGAATGCCTGCGATCTGTAGCCGGCTTTCCGCCGCGGTGGTCGGCAGCCCCATGAAGCTGGGCGGTACGGCAAAGGTCGGCGGCCCGCTCATGTCAGTACCTCAACCGGAGCGGCTCATCAGAGCATAGTGAAATAAGTTGCGAGAATGACGTAGCCGATGATCGCGATGACGCTGTGTGCGGCGACAAGCGACCCGGCGATGGGACGCCGCCGCAGATTGGCGACCAGCATGACCAAGCCGCCGGCCAGGGCCAAGCATAGCAATGCGCCGGATGCATCGGCAAAGCCGCCCGCTCCCATTTTCGCCGCATGCGCGGTCCGCAATGCGCCGGGTCTGGAGAGCGCCAGCAACAGCAGGGACACACCCGCGGCGCCGCCAAGCCCATGCAGGGCGCCTTGCCACGTCAGGCGGCCAGGGGGCTGCTCCTTCAACAGGTGCAGCACGCCCAAGCCCATGCCGGCCAATACCGTCGCGCCGAGAATGGCGAACGCAGTGATGAGCATCACCAAGCGAAAATGCCCGTAACGGCCACGATGATCCTCCGCTGATGGCTACTTTGCCTGCAGCACGCCGCGGCGGATCTGGTCGAGCTCGAGGCTCTCGAACAGCGCCTTGAAGTTGCCCTCGCCGAAACCTTCGTTGCCTTTGCGCTGAATGATTTCGAAGAAGATCGGTCCGACAGCATTCGCGGTGAAAATCTGCAGCAGCAGGCCCTGCCCCTGGGTCGGCGCGCCGTCGAGCAGGATGCGAAGCTTCTTCATCCGCTCGACATCTTCACCGTGCCCGGGCACGCGGCCTTCCAGCTGTTCGTAATACGTATCGGGCGTTTCCTGGAACGCGATGCCGCGCGAGCGTAGGCGTTCGACGGTGCCGTAGATGTCGTCAGTTCCGAGTGCGAGATGCTGGATGCCTTCACCGTTGTAGTTGGTGAGAAATTCCTCGATCTGGCTGTGCTCGTCCTGGCTCTCGTTCAGCGGAATGCGGATCTTGCCGCACGGGCTGGTCATTGCCTTGGAGAACAGGCCGGTCTGCTTGCCCTCGATGTCGAAGTAGCGGATCTGGCGGAAGTTGAAGATGCTCTCGTAGAAGCCGGCCCACTTCGCCATGTTGCCGCGGAATACGTTATGGGTCAGGTGATCGAGATAGGTGAAGCCGACCGCGTTCTCCGCGACCTGTTCGGCAGCGCCTTCGATCGGCACGAAATCGACGTCGTAGATTTCCTGCGCACCGTAGCGGTCGACCAGATAGAGGTTGCTTCCGCCGATGCCCTGAATGGCTGGAATGTTCAGTTCCATCGGGCCGACGGGACCTGCGACTGGCGTCGCACCGCGCTCGACTGCCAGTGCGAATGCGGCTGCCGCATCGCGCACGCGAAAGGCCATGGCGTTTGCCGACGGGCCGTGCACGCCGCGGAAATCGGCCGCCTGGCCGGTCGGCTCCATGTTCAGCAGAAAGTTGATGTCGCCCTGGCGGTAGCGGAATACGTTCTTCGACCGGTGGCGGGCGACGGCGGTGAAGCCCAGCAGGCTGAAGCGCTCGGCCAGCGCATTCGGGTCCGGCGAGGTGAACTCCACGAACTCAAAACCATCCGTTCCGAGCGGGTTGTCGAACAGGTCCTTGCCGGCCGGCTTCTGGGAAGCGGGGTTCGACTCGGGGGCGCGCGCCAGGGCGCCCGCAGGGCCTGCCTGATGGTTCGTGCTGGGTTCCGTGACGCTCTCGAGGCTCATCGGGTGTCTCCTTAGGACGATGCGCCCGATCTAGGGCTGCGGGAGCGTGATGTCACGGCCCGAAGCGCCTTCAGGCGGGCGCCACCCCAATGCCGCAGCATGGCGGAGAGCCCTGCAGGGCGGCGAGGATTGGCCACGAGCCAGCCGGCAAACTGGCGGCGGGTGTCAGTCCAGAGCTGTTTGTAGTCGTCGTCGCCGCGGCCGAAATCCAGCGTGGTGGCGCCGTCCTGCTCGATCAGACGCCGGATCATCATTGCCGTCAGCACCGTTCCCGGAGATAGCGCCTTGTAGGCCTCGTCATGTGCCAGCTTGAGCACGGTGGCGCAGGGCCCGTCCATGACCCAGAACTGCACCGCGACCGGTGTCGTAGCGAGCGACAGGACACCGAGGCGCAGCGTGCCCGCGTCGGCGCATTCCCGCATCAGCGCGGCATTGAACAGCGGGCTGGGTTCGGGCTCCTTCCAGCTTCGTGCATAGACCGCTTCGTAGGCAGTGATGGCCTGCTGCAGCTTCTCCTTTCCGGTCACGACGCAGAACAGCACGCCATCCATCTGCATCAGCTTGCGGGTGCGCCTGCGGATCGCTTCGCGCAGCGCGCCGGGCCGGCCGGCGAAATAGGCATTGGCACCGCCTTCGCCTGGAAGATGCGTGCGCCAGTTGCCGAAATGCGCGAACGGCAGCACCGCGAGGCCGGCTTCGCGCAGCCCCTGGACGAACGGCGCGCACCAGGCTGCCTCCGGATCGAACGAATCCAGCCGGATAACGGAGCGCTTGCGGTAGGCGCGGCCGAAAGCGGCTGCGACCGCACGGATGCCATCGCTCGCCAGACCGGGTGCAAAGAGTGGCCGCCAGGCGATGGTGTAGGGCGTGCTGAAGGCTGCAAGGCCGGCGCCCTGTCGCAGCAGAGGGATGACGGCAAGCGGGCCGGCTTCGCCCACCACCTGGATGTAGACCGGCTCGGCACCGCGGGGCAGGCCGGCCGCTTCCGTGGCGCGATGCCAGCCAGGGGTCGCACATAATTCGCCGTCGAACAGCGCCTTTGCCGCTTCGGGCAATGCGCTGAAGCTGGGCGCCTGCGCGACCCTGACCGGCTCAGCTCTTGAGCGCATACCAGGCACAGCCGATCCATTCGTGCAGGGCATAGTAGCTGGTGAGCCATGAGCGTGCCCGCGGCACCAGATGGTCGATGTCGAGCCGGGGCGGGGCGTCGAATGCGACCGGGAACGCTACGGCGCGCAGTCCGGCATGGCGAAATGCGATCAAAGCGCGGCGCATGTGCCATGCGTGGGTGACCACGTAGACGGAATGAATGTTTTCCCCGCGCAGCATTGCAGCGCTGTCCGAAGCATTCTCCCAGGTATCGAGCGAGGCGGTCTCGCTCCATCGCGTGGTGACGCCGAAATCGTCGCGCAGGCTCGCCGCCATCATCGTCGCCAGCGGCGGAGCGCCCTTGTGGATGCTGCCACCGCTGACCAGGACGGGCAGGCCGGTGCGCTTCGCCAGCGCCGCGCCGGCGCGTTCGCGCTCGAGGGTGAGGCTGCCGACGACGAATGCGGCTCCTGGCTCAGAAGCGTCCTGCACGGTTTCCGCCTCGTCGCCGCTGAGGATGACGATGGCTGCGGGCGGCTCGCCGGGCGGTGCGCCGATGTTGGTTTCCAGCGCGACCAGCATGGTGTCTGCAACGAAAGGCACGGCGAACAGCACGAGCCCCGTGAGCCCGATCGCCAGCAGCACTCCCCCGAAACGGCGCCTGATGAACAATGCGCCCACGCACGCAGCCAGCAGGCAGTTCACCGGTGGAACGAGCAGCGCGGTCGGCAGGGAAGAGAGCGACATTGCGGCTGCTCTGCCCGATCGATGGGCGGTGGGGAAGATGTGCCGGCGGTGCCGCTTTTCAGACGCGGGTGCGGTGCGGCTACACTGCGGCGAATGCCGGACTTGAAGTTCACAATCGCCATCGAGAAATGCGCCGATTTCGCCGCGATCGGCTCGCGCTGGCGCGCGCTCGAGGCGGATGCGGATGGCGGGTTTTTCCGCAGCTGGACGTATCTGGGCTGCCTCGGCGCTGAGCGGTTCGAGGGCGCGTCGCTGCTCGCGGTGCGCGACGGCGCCGGGATGGATGTGGCGCTGGCCATGCTCGGCCGCCGCGGGCAAGCGCTGTTTCTCAACGAGACGGGCGATCCGGTGCGGGATTCTGTGTTCATCGAACATAACGGCTTGCTCTTCCGGCGGGGCACCGAAAATCGTGCCGCGGCTGCCTACCGGCGTGCGGCGCAAGCGGGTGCCAGCGTGGTGCTGTCGGGGATCGGGGATGGCGAACTGCAGTCGGCGCGCCAGGCAGGATGGGTCACGCTGAAGCAGAGCCGCTTTGCGCCGGCTGTCGATCTTGCCCGACTTCGGCAGCCGTTCATCGAAACACTGAGCGCAAATGCGCGCGCGCAGATCCGGCGTGCCCAGCGGCTCTACGGCGACGGCCTGACGGTTACGCGCGCTGCGGGCGTCGGGCAGGCGCTCGAATTTTTCGAGCGCCTGATGGCAATGCACACCGCAACGTGGCGCCTGCGCGGCAAGCCGGGTGCGTTCGCGTCGGCTGACATTGTGCGTTTCCATCAGGCGCTCATTGCCCGCGCAGTGCCGTACGGCCAGGCCGATCTGCTGCGCATCGGCACCAGCGAGCGCGCCATCGGATATCTGTACAACTTCATCGACAGGCCGGACGGCGGCGGCCGGGTGCTGAGTTATCAGAGTGGATTTCCCTACTCCCGCGATGCGCGCGAGAAGCCGGGTCTCGTTTCGCATGCGTTGGCAATTGGGATGTATGGCGCGGAAGGCAGGCATCTCTACGACATGCTGGGGGGTGCCGACCGCTACAAGACGACACTCGCCCAAGGCGGGTCGACGCTGCACTGGGCGGTGCTGCGGCGCAGAACGTCCCTGCGCGGTATTGCCGAAAGCCTGGCGGGCCGGTTCAGGGCGCCCCCCGCGTCAGGGCACGGAGCTGACCGGAACCCGTAGGCCAGTCTGAGCGGTGAGAAAGGTCGCGAGCGCCGTCTCGCTCGGGGCAGCGACGGTGAGTGACGCCGGTGGCGGCACACTGCCCGCGAACATGTCGCGCGCCATGTGGAGGCGGTCGTGCAGGCCGCCGAGTGCGGGTTTGCCGTCCACCCAAAGCACGTAGGCAGCGACACGGCCGCTGTCGCGGTCGGTGAGAAGCACCCAGTCGGAAGGCTCGGCGTTCGCGATGTGCACGCGGCCGGTATCCACGTCGCCGCCGAGTGCCGCGAGTGCGGGGCGTCGTGCGGCATCGAGCACGTGCGCGGGATTGGCGCCTTGCGGGAGCACCGCGGCGGTGACGACGACGGGACCGTCACCGCAATCCAGTTGCTGGACAGAAGCGGCTTCATCCTGCGCCGCCGGCATTTGGGTGCAGTTCGCCGGGATCGTGAGCTGCGGCTTCCACGCCGGCGGCACCTTGGTGGAACCGCCGCCGACCGCCAGCACCAGGGCCGGTCCGAGCACCGCGGCGGCGAGCACCGGGATGGCGGCAAACCAGGCAGTGCGCGGCTGTGGCGCCGGTACGCCGTAGGGGCGGATCGTCGCCGGCGCGAGATCTTCGCGGAACGGCAAACCTGACGCGGCAAGCAGGACAATGACGATGGAGAAGAATATCCATCCGTAGAGGACGTGATCGGTCGCTGCGGCCTGTGCGCTGCCGAGCACGTGCCCGAGCACGACGATGCCAAGGCCGCGGATGCCGTTCGCCACCACCGGCAGCACGCAGGCAACGGCGATGAAGATGAGCCGCCGCAACGGCGAGCGGAAAATGGTGACGGCGTATAGTACGCCGAATGCGATGGAGGCGATCAGGAAGCGCAGCCCCGCGCAGGCTTCGGCCACGTAGAACACGCCTTCCGGAATGGTGATCCGATAGCTGTCCGCTTCGTACGGGATGCGCAGGAAATCCAGCCCGAAGATGACGAACGATGCCGTGAAATTCTGCAACGCTGTCGTCAGGAAGGCGCCGAACGGGACCAGGAAGAGCAAATACAGAAACCCCGGCGACCAGCCCCACCACAGGCGTGGACCGAGCACGGCGAGCAGCAACAGCAGCAGGAATCCGACCGCCGCGAGTTGCCGCCCCTCCATGATGCCGAGCCAGAAGGACATCGCCCAGGCGGCGCTCAAGGGGAGTGCGAGCAGGCAGGCCCACCAGGCGGGACGCGGTGCGATGTCGCGCAGCACGTGCCGCCGTTCCCAAAGCAGCCACAAGGCGATGGGAAGCACCAGCCAGCAATGTCCGTAAGCCGTGGAGCCGCGCCATACCGTGACGGCCGCGCCGATCTCGCCGGCGAACAACACTGCAATGAGAACGAGCCCGGCGGCGAGCGGTGGCGCGACCGGGCTCAGACGGCGCCATGGAATTCCGGCTTGCGGCACTGCGGAGGCGCTCATCCGACACCGCGCACGAGCGGCGGCCCGAGCAGGTTGGCGACCGGCACGGGGAGCCGTTTCCAGGCTGCGATCATGAGCCGGTATTTCGGGTTAAGCGGATTAATGTCGGGCATGCTCTGTCCGGGCGCCAGCGTGAAACGGTAGGCCAGCGGATGCGGTGAGAAACCCCAGTTCTTCTTGAACGAGAAGGCCCCTGTGCCGGTCTTGCTCCTGCCGAAATCGAACAGCCTCGCACCGCGGGCGGCCGCGCGCCGCATCACTTCCCAATACATGAAATCGTTCGCGTAGCAGGACCGCGCGGCTTCCGTGCCGCCGCCGTAATAGGGCAGCACCTCGTCGCGCCAGTAGAAGTTCAGCACCGACGATACCGCGTCCTCGCCATCGCGCACCGTCAGCACGTCCATCTGGCCGGCGAATGTTTCGGCTAGGATCCTGAAGTAGCGCCTGGAGAACACCGGTGTGCCGAGATTGCGTACGCTGCGCGCGTAGATGGCGTGCAAGGCATCGACGTTGTTGTCCGACGTCGCGGAAAGGCCGCGCTCGATGCCCTTGCGCACCACGGCACGCTGCTTGCGCGGTATGGCCTTCAAGTTGGCATCGTCGTCCGCAACGATGGCCTTCCTGAATGTGACGTAGAGGCCCTCGCGTTCCTGCCATGTCCCGTCGAGGAAGTTTTCCTGCGGCGGTTCCAGGTAGCGGAACTCTACGGCACTGGCACCCAGTTTGGCGCGGAGCGCGATCGCATGACGGGCAAGTGCCTGGCTCGCTTCAGGGGTCGCCGCGAGTGGTCCGCCATAGACGCAGAACGGGTTCGAAATCATGGTATGGCCGAACAGACGCGTCTTCACCTGGAACAACGGCAGCACGCCGACGATCGCGCCGTCCTGCTCGGCTACGGCGTAGTGCGCGCAGTGCCGGAAGGCGCGTGAAATTACGTCGCGCCAGGCAGCGAGGTGGAAGAACGTGGCGTCCGGGCGGCTCGTGACGAACCCGTCCCAGGCAGAACAATCGCGGCCAAGCTCGTGTATTCTCATCAGATGCGAACAGGCACCGATGCATTTGCGAGATCGCCGGCAAAGACGCGATCCATGCGGTCCCAGCTGAAATCTTCGAGCAGGCATGCGATACGGCCATAGGTGCGGCCGAGATTCACCGTGTGGCGGAATTGCGAAAGCCGGGGCGCGTTCTTGACGCGCGGCTGCCCGGCATCGATCTCCCAGGGATGGGTGTAGAACACGCAAGCTGCGTGATCCGCGTTGTTGAACCGGCGAAGTCCGGCGCGGAACAGAAAGTATGGCAGCAGGCGGAAATAACCGCCGCCCGAACACGGCAGGTTCCTGCCGCCGATGCGCACCGTCGTCATCGGGATTTCCAGCAGGCGCCCTTCGAGGCCTTCGGTATCTGGGCGGAATGGCAGCCGCGGCGCATCCGGCATGCCGTAGAGGTCGTGCCGGACCGGGAAAATGCTCGAGCTGTAGGTGTAGCCTTCGTCGGCGAGCGCCTTGAATGCCCAGGGATTGCGCGTGTTGATGGAAAATGTCGGTGCGCGGTAGCCGTGGACTGCGACGCCACCGACATCTTCGAGCAGCCGTCGCGCCCGGCCGACATCGTCGCGGAATTCTGCGGGATCCTGCTCGGTGGCGAGACGGTGCGCGTAGCCGTGGCTGGCCAGTTCATGGCCGCCTGCCACGATGCGCCTGATCAATGCCGGATGCCGGTCGGCGACCCAGCCGAGCGTAAAGAACGTGGCCTGCACACCGGCTTTGGCGAACATTTCGAGGAAGCGCTCGGTATTCTGCTCCACACGGCTAGGCAACGTCTCCCACTCGGTACGCTGAATCGTGTCGGCGAATGCCTGCACCTGGAACCAGTCCTCGACGTCCACGGTCATGGCGTTCCGCAAG
>CAZZVF010000041.1:0-14714 GCA_964657355.1 uncultured Buchnera sp. | reverse complement strand
AGGAAGGTGCAGTGTTCGCGCTCGAGGATCGCTGCGCCCACCGTCAGGTGCCGCTCAGCGCCGGCGTGGTCGATGGCTGTGCGCTGCGCTGCTGCTATCATGGCTGGACCTACGACAGCACCGGCAGCTGCATCGAAATCCCCTATCTCGGCCGTGAGCGCCTGCCCAACGGGGTGCGCTCCTATCCGTGCCAGGAGCGGGGCGGCCTCGTTTTTATCTTTCCGGGCGATCCAGCGGTCGCGGCGGCTATTGAGTTCCCGCGCCTCGGATCGGTCGACGACAAGCGCTTCCGCACCCGTCGTTTCGGCCAGGAAGTCGCCTGCCACTACAGCTTCATGCATGAGAACCTGACGGACATGAACCATCAGTTCCTGCATCGAAAGCAGATGGGACAGGTTCGCCCCAAGCAGCGCGGCATACGCATCGGCGAAGACTGGCTCGAGGTAGATTACACCTTCGCGCGTACCGGTGGCTCCCAGCCGCTCGGTGAAGCCGCCATTCTCGGCAAGCGCCGCAAGACCGGCGAGAACAACCACAAGGACCTGATGACCATCAGGACCGAATATCCATACCAAAACCTCAAGATCTGGACCGATGGCGAGCTGCCCGTAATGGACCTATGGATCTGCTACGTGCCGCTCGATCGCGAGCAGCGCACCAACCGCACGTTCGGCCTGCTCTCGATCCAGCGGCCGAAGATCCCGCTTCTGCTTGAAGCCGCATGGCCGGTGCTGATCTGGTTCACCGAGCGCATCTTCACCGAGGACCGCTGGATCGTCGAGGAAGAGCAGCGCGCCCACGATGCGCAGGGCGCCGACTGGAACCAGGAGGTGTTTCCCGCGGTCCGCGAGTTGCGTGCTTTGCTGGGCCGTTGTGGCGAGCCCCCGCTGTCGCTGCCCTGCGGTGCCGCCATCGAGGATGCATCCGCCGCTTAGCCGGCGTGTGTCTGCCAAGAGCGCCTATTGGGGAGATCGTCATGGAATATCGGCAACTCGGTCGGTCTGGTCTCACTGTGCCCATTCTCAGCTTCGGCACCGGCACCTTCGGCGGCAAAGGTGATTTCTTCGCAGCCTGGGGCAGCACGGATGCCAAGGAAGCCCGACGCCTCGTCGACATCTGCCTCGATGCAGGCGTTACCATGTTCGACAGCGCCGACATCTACTCGGCAGGTGCTGCCGAAGAGATCCTGGGCGAGGCCGTGCGCGGCCGCCGCGACCAGGTCATCATTTCCACCAAGGCCACCTTCCGGTCCGGCAAGGACGCCAATGCTGTCGGCTCGTCCCGCCTGCACCTCACCAAGACAGTCGAAAAGGCACTGAAGCGCCTCGGCACCGAGCAGATAGACCTGTTCCAACTGCACGGCTTCGACGCCAGAACGCCGGCGGAAGAGGTGCTGTCCACGCTCGATGCGCTGATCCGCGCCGGCAATATCGGCTATGTCGGCGTCTCGAACTTCTCCGGCTGGCACCTGATGAAGTCGCTGGCACTCGCCGACCTGCATGGCTGGCCGCGCTACGTCGCGAACCAGACGTATTATTCTTTGATCGGCCGCGAGTACGAGTGGGAGTTGATGCCGCTCGGTCTCGACCAGGGCATCGGCGCCGTTGTCTGGAGCCCGCTCGGCTGGGGCCGCCTCACCGGCAAGATCCGCCGCGGGCAGCCGCTTCATGAAAACAGCCGCCTGCACAAGACCAGCGAGTCCGGCCCTCCGGTGTCCGACGAGCACCTGTTCAAGATCATCGACGCCATCGACGAGGTGGCGCTGGAGACCGGCAAATCCGTTCCGCAGATCGCGCTCAACTGGCTGCTGCGCCGCCCCACCGTCAGCACCGTCATCATCGGTGCGCGCAACGAGGAGCAGCTGCGCCAGAACCTAGGTGCCGCGGATTGGTCGCTGACGCCCGAACAGGTCGCCCGCCTCGACAAGGCCAGCGATGTGACACCGATCTACCCCTACTGGCACCAGCGCGGCTTCACCGAGCGCAATCCACCGCCGGTCTGAGCAACGGGTGTCGTGCTAAATTGGCTTCTGGCGGTACACATCCAGTGGCTGTAACGCCCCATCCAGTTCAACATGCCAGAACGTCCAGCCATTGCAGGACGGCGCGTTCTGCACCGCACTGCCGACCTGATGGATCGACCCGCGATGCGGCCCGCAACGCAGCGTGCCGTCGGCCATCACGGTGGCCGCAATCCGGCGCTGCCGGTCCGTAACGAGCGTTCCGGGCAGCACCAGCCCGCGCTCGACCAGGCTGCCGAACGGCACCCGCGGCGCATCCCGCCTGCTTGGCGTGCCGCCCATGGCTTCCGCAGGTGCCGGCTTCTGCCGCCTGATCCGCGCCCAGGCCGCTTCGACATAGGCCGGATGGCGCTCGATGCCGACGAAATGCCGGTGCAGGCGCTTGGCCACCGAAGCACTGGTTCCGCTGCCCAGGAACGGATCGAGCAGGATGTCGCCTTCCATGGTGCTGGCGAGCAGGATCCTGTGCAGCAGTGCTTCAGGCTTCTGCGTCGGATGCAGCTTCAAGCCATGCGCGTTACGAAGCCGCTCCTCGCCCGTGCAAAGCGGGATGAGCCAATCGCTCCTCATCTGCAGATCGTCGTTCAGCGCCTTCATGGCCGCGTAGTTGAACCGGTAGCGGCTGTCCTGCTGACGTGCCGCCCAGATCAGCGTCTCATGCGCGTTGGTGAACCTCCGGCCTCGGAAATTCGGCATGGGGTTCGATTTCCGCCAGATCACGTCATTGAGAATCCAGAAACCCAGATCCTGCAGAATGGCGCCGATGCGGAAGATATTATGGTAGCTGCCGATCACCCATAGCGTCGCATCCTTGCGCATGACGCGCCGCGCCTCGCCAAGCCAGTCGCGGGTAAATCGGTCGTACTCGGCAAAGTCGGTGAACCGGTCCCAGTCGTCGTCCACGCCATCGACGAGGCTGTCGTCCGGCCGCCGCAACTCGCCGCGCAGCTGCAAATTGTAAGGGGGGTCCGCAAACACACAATGCACCGATGCGCTCGGCAGCATGCGCATCATCTCCACGCAATCGCCGCGCAGGATCTGGTCCAGAGGAAGATCGCGAGAAATGTTCACGGGCCTGGATCGGGGTTCGTTCGCCTGGAAGGAGCCGGCGAACCGGATGGCACATCCTGGCGAAACGCCGGAAGCCGCGTCAACGCAGCCGGGCGATCTCAGGTCGCGGCGAGAACCCAGGCAAGAATGGCTTTCTGCGCATGCAGCCGGTTCTCCGCCTCGTCGAACACGATCGACTGTGGCCCATCGATGACTCCGGCATCGACCTCCTCGCCACGATGAGCCGGCAGGCAGTGCATGAACACCGCATCGGGCGCCGCTTCGGCCATCAGCGCCTCGGTGACCCGGTAAGGTGCCAGGTCGGCCGCACTGTTGCGATCCGGCGCATCGTTCATGCTGAGCCAGCAATCGGTCACCACCGCACGCGCACCCGAGACCGCCTCGCGCGGATCCCTGTGCAGCGTCACGTCGCCCCCTTCGTGCCTCGCCCAGGAAACGAGGTTGGCCGGCACCTCGCAACTCGCGGGCGACGCGATGCGCAGTGGAAACCCGAACCTGACCGCCGCCTGCACCCAGGTACGCGCCACGTTGTTGCCGTCGCCGCACCAGGCGATCGGCTGGTCGGTGATCGGGCCGCGATGGTCTTCGAAACTGAGGATGTCGGCCATCAGCTGGCAGGGATGGCTCGCTTCGGTGAGCCCGTTGATCACCGGCACCGTCGCGTACCGCGCCAGTTCTTCCAGCTTCGAGACGCGGTCGGTGCGCAGCATGATGGCATCGACGTAGCGCGACAGCACCCGCGCCGTGTCGGCGATCGTCTCGCCTCGTCCAAGCTGCATATCGCGGTCGCTCAGCACAACGACGTCGCCGCCAAGCTGGCGCATCGCGAGCTCGAAACTCACCCGGGTTCGCGTGCTCGGCTTCTCGAAGATTATCGCCAGCGACCGGCCCGCCAACGGCCTGTGGTCCGACGAGGCGCGCCGCAGCGCATTGGCCAGGTCGAGTATGCCGCGCAACGCCGCAGGTTCGCAGTCGGCGAGCTCGAGGAAGTGCCGCGGCGACTGATTACGCGATCGCATACCGCTGTCGGCACTCACGCCGCTTGCGCCTGGTCCTGGCACCGTATGGCGGCCTTGCGCAGCCTTGTGACCGCATCCGCGCACTCCGCTTCGGAGACGATCAGCGGCGGCACGAGGCGCAGAACGTTGTCACCGGCCGCGACCGTCAGCAGACCCTCGGCGAGAGCGGCCTTCTGAACATCGGCATTCAGCACGCGGCACTTCAGGCCGAGCATCAGGCCGATGCCACGCACCTCCTCGAACACGCCGCGTTCGGACGCCACCAGAGCGCGCAGTCCATCGGCGAACGCAGCACCGCACGCCGCCACGCCGTCGAGAAAGCCCGGGGCAAGCAGAACATCAAGCACCGCGTTCGCTGCCGCGCAGGCCAGCGGATTGCCGCCGAACGTCGTGCCGTGGCTGCCCGCGGTGAGAGGCGCCGCCACCGCTTCGCTAGCCAGGATCGCACCCATCGGGAAACCACCGGCGATGCCTTTCGCGGCCGAGATCACGTCCGGCTTTATCCCGGCGTGCTCATGCGCGAATAGCTTGCCGGTTCGCCCCATGCCGCATTGGACCTCGTCGAGCGCCAGAAGAAGTCCCCACTCGTCGCACGCCGCACGCAGGTCGCGCAGGAATTCCGGTGACGCGACGCGAATGCCGCCTTCACCCTGGATAGGTTCGACCAGGATACCGGCCGTCTCGGCTGTGATCGCATCGCGCAGCGCATTCATGTTGCCGAACGGGACATGGTCGAAACCATCGACCGGAGGCCCGAAACCGGCCAGGTATTTGGCATTGCCGGTAGCCGATAGCATGGCGAGCGTGCGCCCATGGAAGGCGCCTTCGAAGCAGATCATCCGGAAACGCTCCGGCCGCCCGGACGCCGCCATCGCGCGCCGCACCATCTTCACCATGCCCTCGTTCGCCTCGGCGCCCGAGTTACAAAAGAAAACGCTGTCGGCAAACGACGCTGCCGTCAGCCGTGTAGCGAGCCGCTCGGCGCCCGGGACGCGATAAAGGTTTGACACGTGCATTACCCGCGCTGCCTGCTCGGCGACGGCAGAAACCAGACGGGGATGGGCATGGCCGAGCGACGATGTCGCGATGCCCGCGCCGAAATCGAGAAAACGTCGTCCGTCAGCGGTGAGCAGCCACGCTCCCTCACCCCGTTCGAACACAAGATCCTCGCGCGTATAGGTCGGCATCAACGCAGATATCATGATGTTGGGCAGGCTCCTCTCGAGCGGTCGCACCCGCGCGTTGTGCACCGTCGTTGCGCATAATGTTCCTGGTCCGGTCCCGACTAGTCAAATTCCCGGCTCGCATAGCTGCCGTTTGAGGGCGAAACAGCCGGTCGGGTTCATCATGCGACGCACCAAAGACACAGGCGGCAACAGCTTGGCCAGATCCGCGTTAGCGGCGCGAGTGCGTAATTGCTCCGCTACCCCGAGTAGAATACTCTTGTGGACGAAATCGAAGATACCCGCCGGGTGCCTCTCGGCCAGGCTACCGAAACCGGCCGAGCGAGTGGCATAGGAGTATGGCGCGCAACAATGTCAGAGGACCGGTGCGGCGCTATGGCCAAGATAGCCTGCCACACTGGCAGGCATTTGCGTTACCGCTCATGACAGGCAGTCTGGCCGTGCTGCAGCATGCCCGCCGCGGCAGTGCATTAACCTTATTTCCTATGCGCGTGTTTGTCGCACTGGTCATGCTCGCTTCGGCTGCGTCCGCTTCGCCGATTTCGCCTGTCAGCCGCTGGGGCGGTATCGCGGACACCGTCTTCCAGCAGGTTACCACGCCGAAGGGCCTGCCAAATCCAATCACGTTGGCCATTGAGGAAGACGGCAGCGGCTTTCTCTGGACGGGCACCGGCGATGGCTTAGCGCGTTGGGATGGCTATCGTTTCCGTGTCTATCGGTCGGACGGGCATGCCCCGGCCTCATTGCGTGACAATTTTGTCCAGACGTTGCACACCGATCCCTCCGGGCGGTTGTGGATTGGTACCCAGGCCGGCGGCCTGTCACGCTACGACCCCATCACGGACTCGTTCGTGCACTATGGTAATCCGGCTGGACGCAGCGCCGACATAACCTCGATCATCGACGACGGAGCCGGCGGTCTGTGGATTGGCGGCATGGGTGGCTTGCAGCACCTTGATCCCGCAGACATCGTGGGCCAGGCGGTGCCCTACACGACGTCGCCCGGCCTGCCGGCCGGGCGTATCGCAACGCTCCTCCTGGGTCGCGATGGCGCGCTGTGGGCGGGCACCGAAGCCGGGCTGTATCGCCGCCTCAAGGGTCGACCCACCTTCGAGCCGGTGCCGCTTGGGCATTCGGATACCGGAAACCGATCGATTACGGCGCTGCTGCAGGATAGCGCCGGAGCGATCTGGGCCGGCACCAAGGACCAGGGCGTTCTCGTGCTCAGGCCCGATGGAAGCAGGCCAAAACCCGTGTTCGAGAGCGGCAACCAGGGTCCTGCGTTGCAGACGCTGAACGTTGATGCCCTGGTGGAAGCCCGGGCGGGCGAAATCTGGGCCGCCACCGCCGGCTACGGGATCGTGTCGATCTCCAGTGCGACAATGCACACGCGCCGGATGCGTCACGACGCACGATTGTCCACCAGTCTCGCCGACGACACGGTCTGGGGCCTGCACCGGGACAAATCCGGCGCAGTATGGGCGGCAACGGCCCGGGGACTCAGCCGGACCGACCCGCAGCAGACCGGCATCTTTACTGTCTATGGCGCAGCCGACCGGCCAGGTGGATTGTCGGACAGCGACGTCACCAGCGTCGTCGCCGACAACTTCGGCCGGGTATGGGCCGGATTCCTGCACACGGGTGCCGACCTGATCGACCCCGTCGAGGGGCGTGTCGGACAGATCCGTCCCGGACCGGTGTTTCCGAACGCGATCGTTGTGGGATTGGCGGCGTCGCCCACAGGCAACGTGTTCGCGGGAACGTGGCGCGGGCTGTATCGCACCGATGATACCGGCCAGAACGTGACGCCGATCGACCTGATCGGCTTAGATCCGGTGCCGGTACCCGGCCAGGGCGGCAAACCGTCGCAGACGGCAGCAAAGCCCGCGGTCGCCACCATGGGAGTCGCCTGGGACAAACTGCTGATCAACGTGCAGGACTCGCTGTTCAGCCTGGACCTCAGGTCCACCAACAAGGTGCCTGCCGCCCGGCTCGAGAAACTAGCCGATCCGCTGACCGATGAGCGCCTGCGCTCGTTCGCACCCGCACCCGGCGGCAAGATCTGGATCGGCACCGTCAACGGGCTGAACCTGTTCGATCCGGGTACCCATCATGTAAAACCGGTGCAGCTCGGCCTCGGCAACGTTGCCAGCGACGTCGTCTGCCTGCTGACCGATGGCCAAAAGCGGCTATGGGTCGGCACCGCCGGCAACGGCATCGTGTTGATGAGCATAGCGCCAGACGGCAATGCCACGCCGGTGGGCCGGATGACGACGCGTGACGGCCTGCCCAACGACAACATCGACCAGATGCTGGAAGACCGCGCCGCGCATGTCTGGGTGAGCACGGATGACGGACTCGCGGTCATCGATGCGAAGACACTGCAGACCCGCACGCTGCACGAAGCGGATGGCGTTGCGATCCCGTCCTATTATGCGAACTCAGGCGCCATCACCTCGGCAGGCGAACTCGTTTTCGGCGGCGCCGGCGGCATGACGATCGTGCGGCCGGACGGCATGGAGCGCCGCCACTACCACGCGCCGCTGGTCGTCACCGAACTGCTCGTCGGGGGCAAGCAGCTACCTGCTGCAAGGTTCATAATGGGCCGCGAAAATCCGCCGATCGTCATCGAGCCCGACGCCAACAGCCTGACGATCGAATTCGCGTCGCTCGACTTCCAGGGTATCGACCGCAGCCAATACGCCTACAAACTGGACGGCCAGGACCCCGAATTCGTGCCGGCCGACAACAGCCGCCGGGCTGCCACATACACCGATCTTCCCCCGGGTCATTTCACGCTTCGCCTGCGCAGTTCGCCGCCGGCCAACGAGGGCGCCGCCACATACATCACCATTCCGGTGGAAGTGCTTCCTGCCTGGTATCAGACGATCTGGTTCAATGTCCTGACCGCCGTCGCAACGCTGTTGACCGCGGCTCTCGTGGTCCGGCTGTCCACCATTCTGCTGCGCCGGCGCCAGCGGGAGCTCGAACAGCTCATCACGCAGCGCACCGCGCAGTTGAGTGATTCGAACGACCAGCTTGTCACGGCGGCGAACACGCTGCGCGACCTCGGCACCATCGGGCGCGAAATCACCGCGAACCTGGACGTCGAAACGGTCTTCGCGGTGTTCCACCGCCATGTGCAGACCATGCTCGACGCGCCGTTCTGCGCAATCTACCTCATCGCAGATGAGGACGACGCGCTGCACCGGCGCTTCGCAATGCTGGATGGGCGGCTGCTCGAGTCCGACGCGGAAGGACTGGGCGACGCCGACGTGTATGCGTCGCAGGCGGCCTGGAACGGGCGCGAAACAGCGGTCGACGGCGCTGATGTGGCGGCGCGGCGTGGCCAGATCGTGCCAGGCTGCGATCCTGCCGCCATGCAAAGCCTGCTATGCATTCCGCTGATCGTGACCGACCGGGTCATCGGCGTCATCTGCGTGCAGTCGCGCCTAGCGCATGCCTATGGCGAGAATGAAAAGTTGATCCTCCGCACGATCGGTGCTTATGGCGCAATCGCATTGAACAATGCGCGCACGCTCGCAGCACTTGGACAGGTCCAGGCGCAACTGCAGCACCTTGCGTATTCGGACGGCCTTACCGACCTGCCGAACCGCCGCATGTATGTCGAACGGCTCGGCCGCCTGGTGACGGATTCGCGAAAGCATGACCGGTGCTTTGCCCTGCTCCTGATCGACCTCGATCACTTCAAGCAAGTAAACGATAATTTCGGCCACGACGCCGGCGACGCGCTGTTGGTCGTCGCGGCCGCCCGGCTGAAATCGGCATTGCGTGAGCAGGATTTTCTCACGCGGCTGGGCGGTGACGAATTTGCTGTCCTGATCAACAACATCGGCGACGAACTCTCCGCCGCCAACGCCTGCCAACGGATTTCCAGCAACTTCGCGGAACCCGTGCAATGGGATGGCGCCTCGATCAAGACCACCGTCACAATCGGCGCTGCGATCTACCCGATCGACGGCGATACGCCCGAATCGCTCTACAAGGCGGCTGATATCGCCATGTACGATGCAAAGCGGAGTGGCCGGAATACTTGGCGCGTCGCCAGCGGCTTGCGCCTCGAAGTCAAAGGCGCAGACTGAGCCGCCCTTCAGTGAGCAACCGCCAACGGTCGGCGTGATCCAAAAACAGTGCGAAGACAAAAAAGGCGGGGCCAGGATCGACCCTGGCCCGCCCCGAGATGATTTGCTTTAGTGAGCCGGCGTGAGGTGGGCAGCCAGCTTCGCCACGTCACCGGCTTCCTTGTCGTGGAACTGCGCGGTTTCGGTGCTGCCGGCCATCGCCGTGGTGGACGAGGCGCCACCCGCAGCGGTCGTCGCAACCGCATCGAACCAGCCGGTGCCGACTTCGCGCTGGTGGCGCGTTGCGGTGTAGCCAGCGCTTTCCGCCGCGAACTCGGCCTGCTGCAGCTCGGAGTAAGCCGCCATGCCGCGGTCGCGATAGCCATTCGCCAGTTGGAACATCGAGTAGTTCAGGCTGTGGAAGCCGGCTAGGGTGACGAACTGGAACTTATAGCCCATCGAGCCGATCGCGCGCTGGAACTCGGCAATCTTGTCTTCCGGCAGCTTCTTCTTCCAGTTGAAGCTCGGCGAGCAATTGTAGGCCAGCATCTTGCCCGGAAACTGCTTGTGGATCTCGTTGGCAAACCGCTCGGCCTCGGCCAGGTTCGGCTCGCTGGTTTCCCACCAGAGCAGGTCGGCATACGGCGCATACGCCAGGCTACGGGCGATCGCATAATCGACGCCGATATCCTGCTTGATGCGGAAGAAGCCTTCCGGCGTCCGCTCGCCCGTCAGGAACGGCTTGTCGCGTTCGTCCACGTCCGTCGTCAGCAGCTGTGCCGCGTGGCTGTCGGTGCGGCACAGCAGGATGGTGGACACACCCTCGACATCGGCGGCAAGGCGGGCGGCGTTCAACGTCCTGATATGCTGGCTGATCGGCACCAGGACCTTGCCGCCGAGATGGCCGCACTTCTTCTCGCTGGCGAGTTGGTCCTCGAAATGGACACCCGCAGCGCCCGCATCGATCATCGCGCGCATCAACTCGAACGCGTTCAGCGCACCGCCGAAACCGGCCTCTGCATCGGCAACGATCGGGGCCATCCAATACTGGCTGGTGTCGCCCTCGAGCTTGCCGATCTGGTCGGCCCGGCGCAGCGCGTTGTTGATGCGGCGCACGACCATCGGAACGGAGTTCACCGGATACAGCGACTGGTCGGGATACATCTCGCCCGCGACGTTCGCATCGGCCGCAACCTGCCAACCGGACAGATAGATCGCCTTCAGACCGGCCTTGACCTGCTGCATGGCCTGGTTGCCCGTCAGCGCGCCGAGCGTGTGCACGTAGGGCTCGGTCTTCAGCAGCTCCCAAAGGCGGTGCGCGCCCATTTCCGCCAGCGTGTGGCGAATACGGAACGAGCCGGAAAGCCGGTCCACTTCGGCCTGCGAGTAGTCGCGGCGAATGCCGGCAAAGCGGTCCGGATCAGGACCACCCGGAGCGCCGGCCGGGGAGAACATGCCTTCGGGCGACATGGGCGCAGTGGGCTTGGTGAACATCGTGCTTTGGTCCTCTTAGGCGGGAATGCGTCAGCGCATAATAACAAACCGGCATATCGGCCTTCGCAGTTGCGGAAGATAGCGTCACAGCATCGTAAAATGGATTATTGTGTCGGCATGTGCACAACAGGATCTGTAAACTTGTAAACTTTGTAAACCGCCGGCCTGTCCCAACCTGCCCTGTCCCAACCCAGAGCCTGCATTATCTCGAGGACCCACAGTGTCGCGCCCCCTGATCGGCAGAACAGTTCGACGGCTCCGCAACGAACAAGGCCTCTCCCAGCAGGCTCTGGCGGCAAAGCTCGGGATTTCGCCGAGCTACCTGAACCTGATCGAACACGATCAGCGCAACGTCACCGCCAGCCTCGTGCTGAAGCTCGCTGAAATGCTCCGCGTCGATTTCTCGACCCTGTCCGGTGCCCAGGAGCGGGAGTTCGAAATCGGCTTGCGCGAGGTCTTCTCGGACCCGCTTCTCGGCATCGAACCGATCCCCGACGGCGAGCTGGAAGGCGTCGCCTCGAACCCGAACGCCGCACGTGGCGTGCTCGCGCTGTACCGGGCATGGCGTGTCGCCCGCGACGACGCCAGTGGCCTGGCACTCCCGTCGGGACGGCGCATCCTGCTGCCGAACGAAGAGGCGAGGGACGTCTTCCACGAGCGTGGCAACTACTTTCCCGAGCTGGAAGAAGCCGCCGGCGCCATTGCCGCCGAGCTGAATTCCTCGCCGGCCGAGGCCAACCATGCCATGGCGGAACGCCTTCGCCGGCTGCACCAGGTGAGCGTGCGCGTCTCCCCGATGGAGGACGCCCTGCGTCGCTACGAGCCCGAAACCCGCAGCCTGACGCTCTCGGAACAGCTGCCGCGGGAAAGCAGGGGCTTCCACATGGCCTTCCAGCTGATGCTGATGGAAGCCCGCGAGGTGGTGGAGGCAATGCTCGCCAAGATCGCGCCGTCCTCGCCGGAAGCAGCCTCGCTCATCCGCATCGGCCTGCTGAACTACGCGGCGGGCGCCCTGCTCATGCCTTACAGCGCCTACCTGGAAGCGGCGCGGATGCTGCGGCACGATATCGATGCCCTGGCGGCGCGCTTTTGCGTCTCGTTCGAACAGGCCTGCCACCGGCTTTCCACCTTGCAGAAATCCGGCGCCCGCGGGGTGCCGTTCTTTTTCCTGCGCGTCGATCCCGCCGGTAACGTCAGCAAGCGCTTCTCAGCCGGCGGTTTCCCCTTCGCCCGCTTCGGCGGCAGCTGCCCGCGCTGGGTGGTCCATGCGGCCTTCGCCACCCCGGGCACCTTGCGCGTCCAGGTTGCCCAGCTGCCGGACGGCGCCACCTTCCTGTGCTTCGCCCGCTGTATCGAAGGCCCAGCTGCCGCCTGGGGCGAGCCACCGCCCACGCATGTCATCGCCATGGGCTGCGACGTCGGCCACGCAGGCGACGTCGTCTATGGCGACGGGCTGAACCTCGAACAGGCCGCCGTCGGCATCGGCTTGTCCTGCCGCCTGTGCGACCGCGAGAACTGCCGCTCGCGAGCCTTTCCGCCGCTCGAGCACCGGCTGGCACTCGACCCCAACCTCGAAAGCGACAGTCCCTACCGCTTCGAGCCGACACCCAGGCGATAATTGTGGCTGAGAGCCGGTCTGGCGGTTCAAGCGACCATGTGCAGCCGGTGAAGCTCCAGCCCGTTGAGCACGTCGGCACCCACGACTCCTCCAATCTGCACGTCGCCCCCGGCCGTCCGGCCGATGCCGTAGGCGGCAAGCTGGCCCTGGCTCCAGGCGAGCGCGGTCGCGGTGGCGGTGGCGGTCGGGGCGGCTGGTGCAGTCGAGCGGGCCACCGCTGTCTGCGGTTCGGCGTTCGCGCCGCCCCGGGCGCCCACAGCTGCGAACATGCGCTGTGCAATGCGCTCCGGATCGATCCCGCTCGCCTTTTCCAACAACGTGGTGCCCACGTTGATCGCGAGTCCGACCGGACCGCCCGTCAGGCCGCTGACCACCATCGAGCCCGCGATGCGCGCCGCCTCAGGGATCGTGTCGCCGGTAATCGCCCGGTAGATCGTGCCGACCACCGGCAGATATTGCAGCGGGTTGAGTTCCGACAGCAGCTGGTGAAACGCGGATGGATGGGCCTTCGACGGCGCTGGAGCAGCGTCCGCCGCTGTAGGCCGTCCCGATCCCTGCAGAGCCGCCGTTTCGATCATCGCCGCGTCCTTTGTCCCGCCTTGGAGATAGCAAGATCAGTGCCGCGGGTAGTGCAGGGGAGGTCGGCACATTATCTTGCGCCGATGACCGAAACGCCCGACTTCCTCGACAGCAACCGCCCGGACGTGCCCGACATCGTCGTGCCGCGTGGCGTCACCCCCTTCTATCTCCCCGGCCGCGGCGTGCGCGGCCGCCTCGTGCGGCTCGGGGCACTCGCCGACGCCTTGCTGACGCGGCACGACAACCATCGCGTGGTGACCGCCCTGGCCGGAGAGGCACTGGCGTTATCGGCCGCCCTGTCGTCGGCGCTGAAATATCGCGGGTCGTTCAGCCTGCAGGTGAAAGGCGACGGCCCGGTCTCGATGCTGCTTTCCGACTGCACCCAGGCCGGCGCGCTACGCGGCTACGCGAGAGCCGACCCGGACAAGCTCGCAGGCGTGCTGGAAGCCGGCGAGGCGCCCTCTGCCCGGACGCTCCTGGGCGAAGGCTATCTCGCTTTCACCGTCGACCAGGGGCCAGACACCGAGCGCTATCAGGGCATCGTCAGCATCGAGGGCGACAGCCTGTCCGACATGGCGCTGCACTATTTTCAGACCAGCGAGCAGCTCGCCTGCGAGGTCCGGCTGTCGGCGGCCGAAACGCCGTCCGGCTGGCGTGCCTCGGCGCTCATCCTCGAGCAGGTTGCAGGCGAGGGCGGCACGCGCGACGAGGATGCGGAGCCCGCCGCCGACGGCGTCGAAAGCTGGCGCACCGCGACAGCCCTGGCAGCTACGGTGACGGACGCCGAGCTGCTGGACGATGCGTTGCTCCCCGAACAGCTGATCTGGCGCCTGTTCCACCTCGAGGGTGTGGCCGTCGAGCGACCCCGCGCGCTGGCCTATGGCTGCCGCTGCTCGCGCGCGAAACTGTCCGGCATCCTCGAGGGTTTCGACGACGACGATCTCGACGAGATGACCGTCGACGGCGACATCCTGATGAACTGCGAGTTCTGCAACCATGGCTTCCGTTTTGCCCGCGAGGCCGTGCGCAGCACCGCCAGGCCGCAGGATCCGCATGGCGGCCGGAGCTCGCAGTCGGAAGGCGGTTGACCGCAACGACATCGACCGCCGAGTTTGAGAACACCGGTCTGAGAGAAGGGCAAACAGGGTGCGCATGAACCAGGAACGGGCAGTCACGTCACGGCTGCGTGCATCCATCCTACTCGCCTGCTGTATCGCTCTCCCGATGGCGCTCGCCGGGTGCGGTGACGACGCGCCCGTCACCCAGCAGAATTTCGCGCCACTCGATTACGGCTATCTTTCCAAGCTCCGGCTGAACGCCGGCACGATCGACGTGCAGGATCATTCCACGCCGGTCGGAGAGGCCGACCTGTCGGCAGGTGCGCCCACGACACCTGCGCAGGCCTTGTCGCTGATGGCGCACGAACGGCTTTTCGCCGCTGGAACGTCCGGCACCGCGGTCTTCGTCATCGACCAGGCATCGATCGTGCGGGCTCCGGGCGGCGCACTCGATGGCCAGCTTGCAGTCCATCTCGACATGCTGACCGAAGGCGGCCGCCGCTCCGGCTATGCCGAGGCGCGGGTCGCCCGCCAGCACCTTCCGGGCTCCGACGGTGAGGACCAGCGGAGCGCGCTCTATGCGCTGACC
>CAZZVF010000040.1:0-14860 GCA_964657355.1 uncultured Buchnera sp. | reverse complement strand
CATCTGCACGAAATACGGCATCTTGCTGATTTTCGATGAAGTGATCAGCGGCTTTGGCCGACTCGGCGCGCCGTTCGCGGCGGATAAATTCGGCGTGGTGCCGGACATGGTGACACTGGCCAAGGGCATCACCAACGCGGCGGTGCCGATGGGCGCGGTGGTTGCGAGCAGCGATGTGTACGAAGCGTTCATGCACGGGCCGGAAGCCGCCATCGAGTTCTTCCACGGCTACACCTATTCCTCGCACGTGCTTGCCTGTGCAGCATCCATCGCGACGCTGGATACCTACCGGGACGAGGGATTGTTCGAGCGCGCGGCCGAGCTGTCGCCGTATTTCGAGCAAGCGGCGCTGTCGTTGCAGGGCGTGCGCAACGTCATCGATGTGCGCACCATCGGCCTGGTCGCAGGTATCGAACTGGCGCCACGCGCCGGCGCCCCCGGGGCACGCGCCTACGATGCATTCGTCGCCGCCTACCAGGAAGGCGTGCTGATCCGGGTCACCGGCGACATCATCGCAATTTCTCCCCCGCTCATCGTGAGCCGCGCGCAGATCGATGAGATCTTTGGAACCGTGCGGCGCATCCTGGAGAAACTGACCTAACGCGCGGCCTTTTTTGAAGGGCGAACGCGTTCAAAACGGTTGATTGCATCTATCAGGCGGTCCGGGAGCTTCTCCGGGCTCCGCGTTTCAATATTCGTGTTCACGTAGGTCGTCGACCCTTCGGCGATAATGTCCGCTTCTCGCCTTATGCTGAAGCGGATCGTCATGCTCGTGCGGCCGAGCTCTGCCACGCGGACGCCGATTGAAAGAACATCGTCCAGCACAGCCGACGATCGGAAGGTGATCGAAGCCGCGACTGCGAAAGTGTCGGTGCCGAACTGCTTGAATGCGCTCGGGTAAGCAGTCCGAGCGCCCGCATGTACTCGGTGAAAGCCACGTCGAAATAGACGAGGTAGTTCGGGTTGAAGACGATTCCCTGCGGGTCGAGTTCCGACCAGCGCACCCGCAGTTCGTGAAAGAAGGTGAACGGATTGTCGTCGTCGACGGAGGGAGACTTGCTCACATCCAGCTGCGTCGCCGGGCTTCGTCCAGCGCGCCATCGAGCGCCATCCGCGTGCGTTCGACAAGTGTGTCCGCCTCGCTTTCGCTCAGAACGAACGGCGGTGCCACCAGCATGCAGTCGCCCGTTGCACGCAGGATGAGCCCGTTGCGATAGGCGACGTCGCGGCAGAACGTGCCGATTTCGCCCGGTTTGGGGAAGCGGGCGCGGGCTGCCTTGTCGGGCGTGAGTTCAAGGCCGCCGATCAGCCCGACCATGCGTGCCTCGCCGACCAGGGGGTGATCGGCCAGCGCCTTCCAGCATTGTGCGAGATAGGGCCCGATATCGTCGCGCACACGGTCGACCAGGCCTTCACTGCGCAGGATGCCGATATTCGCGATGGCTGCGGCACAGCAGACCGGGTGCCCGCTTGTCGTGTAGCCGTGGTTGAAGTCGCCGCCGGCCGCCAGCACGTCGGCGATCGCGTCCGATACCATCACCCCGCCCATCGGCAGGTAGCCTGACGTGAGGCCCTTGGCGATGGTCATGAGGTCCGGCGTCACGCCGAAATGCTGGCAGCCGAACCAGGTGCCAAGGCGCCCGAAGCCGCAGATCACCTCGTCGCTGACGATCAATACGTCGCGCTCGCGGCAGATGCGCTGAACTTCCGGCCAATAGGTTTCGGGCGGAACGATCACGCCGCCGGCACCCTGCACCGGCTCGCCGATGAAGGCGGCAACGTTTTCCGCACCCAGGCGATCGATTTCGCGGCCGATTTCGCGCGCTGCCCACAGGCCGAACTCGGAGGGGCTCATGTCGCCGCCCTCGCCCCACCACCACGGCTGTTTGACGTGCGTGATACCCGGGATCGGCAGGCCGCCCTGCTTGTGCATCCATGCCATGCCGCCGAGGCTGGCGCCGCCGATGGTGGAGCCGTGATAGCCGTTCACACGGGAAATGAAATGGGTCTTCGACGGCTGCCCGCGCAGCTGCCAGTAGTGCCGCACCATGCGGATGACGGTGTCGTTGCCCTCGGATCCGCTGTTGGTGAAGAACGTGCGGGTGAATCCCGGTGCGAGTTCGGACAGGATTTCGGCAAGCTCGATGGCCGGGATCGTGGTGGACTTGAAGAAGTTGTTGTAGAACGGCAGTTCCAGCATCTGCGCGTTGACCGCCTCGGCGATCTCGTGCCGGCCATAGCCGACGGCGACGTTCCATAAGCCGGAGAATGCGTCGAGGAATTTGCCGCCATCGACGTCGAACAGCCAGACACCCTCGGCGCGCGTGATGATGCGCGTTCCTTCGGCATTCAACGAGGCCATGTCGCTGAACGGATGGATATGATGCCGTGCATCGCGGGCACGCAGGTTCCGGGCGCTCTGGGCGTCGTTCATGAGCATTTCCATCAAGCCGGCTACGGGCTCGATCTTACGAGGGACCGGGCGCCGAGTAAATGTGATCACATTCCTGGCGGTCAAACGTTCGCTTTCGTGATGATCAGCCCCAGCAGGCAGCGACCGTTTGCGAATGTGGGACGGCAAGTCACAGGCACCTCTGGGTGCCGCCCGGCGCAGGAAACCCGCGTCGGATGACCGCCGTCGCGCATTTGCAAATGGTCTCTCAGGCGGCGAGCTGGTCCGCGGCGGCGAGATGCCCGATGCCGTCGCGAACGTCGGCCTCGATGGCCTGCACTAACGCCGCGGCATTGCCGTCGGCGATCGCGGCCAGAGCTTCCGCATGCCGGTCGAGCCGGTAATACGTCGAGGCGCCTTGAACCGCGGCCCGCATGAACGGGCCGACTTGCAACCAGATCGATTCGATCAGGGGCGTTAGCGGATCCGCCGGCGTCAGGCTGTAGAGCCTGCGGTGAAAGGCAAAATTCGTCTCGATGGTCCGGTCGATATCGCCGCGCGCATACGCGTCGTTGCAAATCTGATCGAGCTTGCGCAGTTCTGCGAGCAGCGCCTTGTCGATATGCCGGAGTGCGCGCGCGGCCGCGGCGGTCTCAAGCAGGATGCGGGTTTCGATCAGCGCTTCGAAGCGTGCTTCGTCCATGGCCGGAATGCGCACGCGGCGGTTGTCCAGCAGGTCCAGCGCCTGTTCGGAAACGAGCCGTCGCATCGCCTCGCGTACCGGCATGGAGCTGGTGCCGAGCAAAGTGGCAAGGCCGCGTATCGTCACGGCAAGCCCGGGCGGAAACCGACCTATCATGATGGCGAGGCGCAGCCTTCGATGCACGAATTCACCGACCGTCTCGCCGGCGCGCCGCCGGGTGGCCGGCAGACGTATGGTCGGTTCGCGGAATGGCACGCGCGGAACAAGGGACATTACAAATCATGATGAACTGCCCGTGCCCTGCGCCGCAAGCTCGACAAACGACCGAAACGATCTCTTCCATACAAGTTACTGCGCGTGTGCTCCCGGCCGGGCATCGGTTCGACGCTGCGAGTAGCGGTTGCAAACGTGTTTCATTATGCTCCGCCCATGGAAAGCAGGGCAAAGCCGGTCATCGGCGTGGTGGCGGACGTGCACAGCGGCGGCAAGCACGTCACGCATGGTGTCGGCCAGAAATATCTCGATGCCGTTTCGGGAGGGGCGAACGCGGTGGCGGTGATACTGCCGGCGCTGATCGACAGGCCGAACGCGGCGTGGACCGATCCCGCGGATATCGGCCGGGTGGTCGGCTTGCTCGACGGGCTGTTTCTGACCGGCGCCGTATCGAACGTGGCGCCTGACCGCTACGGCGCCAGTTTGCTCGACCCCTCGCTGCCGTCCGATCCGGCGCGCGACCATGTCAGCCTGTCGCTGATTGCAGAAGCCGTGTCGCGCGGCATGCCGGTGCTCGGCGTGTGTCGCGGCTTCCAGGAGATCAACGTCGCATTGGGCGGCACGCTGCACCAGGCGGTGCACGATGTCGCCGGCTTTTCAGATCATCGCGAGAAGCCGGGGCTCACCCTGGCCGAGCAGTATGCGCCGGCGCACCATGTCAGCTTCGTTCCTGGCGGCATGCTGCATTTGTTTACCGGCGCGGACGGTACGATGGTCAACTCGCTGCATGGGCAGGGCATCGAGCGGCTGGCGCCAGGGCTGGTTGCCGATGCCGAGGCGCCTGACGGGCTGGTCGAGGCATTCCGGCTCGATGGCACCGAAGCGTTCCTGCTCGGGCTGCAATGGCATCCCGAGTGGGAGTTCAGGGACGATGCGGTCTCCGTCATGATCTTCCGCGCCTTCGGCAACGCAGCCCGCGCCTATCGACCGGGCAGATCAGCTTCAACGCTGGTTCCCTGACCTGCTGCCAACGGCGTAAGTAACCAGCTGAACGGGCCCAAGGAGGGCAGTCTTGGATTTCATCGCGCCACAAGAGTTCGACAGCCTGACCAATCCCGCCGGCGCACGCTCCGGACAGGCACCGGCTGTGCTGGAGGCCTTCGTGGTCGATGTGAACGGCATCGCACGCGGCAAATGGGTGCCGGCCGAGCGGATCGACGAGGTGATGCGCAAGGGTGTCGCGTTACCGCGCTCGGTCTATGCGCTGGACGTATGGGGCTGCGACGTGCCGGAAGCCGGATTATGCGTCGGCACCGGCGATCCCGACGGCATCTGCATGCCGGTCGAAGGCTCGTTGCTGCCGGTGACATGGCTGGCCCGGCCGACGACGCAGGTGCTGCTGCGCATGCTGCAGCAGGACGGCACGCCGTTCTATGCCGATCCGCGCCAGGTTCTCGCCAGGGTGGCCGCGATCTTTGCCGAGACCAGGCTGACGCCGGTCATGGCGACGGAACTCGAATTCTACATCATCGACCGCCGGCGCACCCCGCGCGATCCGGTTTCGCCGCCGATGTCGCATGAAGGGCGCTGGAACGGCTGGCAGACCCAGGTGCTCTCGATTGCCGAGTTGCACAGCTTCGAGCCACTGTTGGCGGACATCTTCCATGCCTGCGAGCGGCAGAACCTGCCGGCCGACACAGTGGTGCGGGAAAACGGTCCGGGCCAGTACGAGGTCAACCTCAAGCACGTGAACGACCCGCTGGCGGCCGCCGACCACGCGTTCCTGCTGAAGCGCATCGTCAAAGGCGTCGCGCGCCGCCATGGGCTGGATGCGACCTTCATGGCCAAGCCGTACGGCAATCTCGCCGGAAGCGGCATGCACGTGCACCTGTCCATCCTGGATGAGCTGGGCCGCAACATCATGGCGGAGGAGAACGGCGCGCCGAGCGGCAAGCTCCGGCACGTGGTCGGCGGCATGCTCGGAACGCTGGCCGATTGCATGCTGCTGCTCGCCCCGCACGCGAATTCCTATCGCAGGCTGACCCCCGGAGGCCACGCGCCGACCAATCTCACCTGGGGCCTGGACAACCGCACTGCCGCGATCCGGGTCATCACCGCCGGCCAGGCGACGCGGGTCGAGCACCGGGTGGCGGGGGCCGACTGCAACCCCTACCTCGCCATCGCCGGCATCCTGGCAGGCGGGCTGCACGGTCTGCGTGGCAACATCGATCCGGGACGTCCGATCGATGGGGAAGAGCGCGACGGCCACGAGACGCTGCCGATCAATTGGGACGACGCCATCGACGAGTTCGACGCCAGCGAGGTGCTCGGCCAGTATCTGGGCGCCGACTACCAGGATCTGTTCAGCGCCTGCAAACGGCAGGAACAGGCCGAATTCCGGCGTCGGGTGACCGACGTGGAATACGACGCCTACCTGCAATCCGTCTGATCGTGGTTCCCGCAGCCGCGCCCTGCGTCAAGGAATTCTGAACTGGTCGTATCGCTGCCACTCGCCGTGCACGTGGTGCTCCAGGCGCGCTCGCCTGCGGTGCTGGTGCTGCCTGTCCGAGCCGGTGCCGTGCCGGCGAATTTTCTTCAAGCGGCCGGCCAAGCCGAATTCACCGGGGAGCCGGAAACCTGGTGCGGCATCCTCGGCGGCGAGAACCGGGTGTTGCTCGTTGGGCTGGGCGACGGCGGGGATCCGCTCCTCTGGGAAGCTGCCGGAGCGGTCGCGGCATCGCGCCTTGCTGCCGTGCCGCACATCACGATCGACGCGCGGGGATGCATCGCGCAGCAGGCGGCGCTTCTGGCGGCCGGCGCCGTTCTACGATCATGGCGGCTCGAAGGCCTGCGCACCCGCGACGAACAAGACGCTCCCAAGCTGGCGGTGCTCGACCTGGTCAGTGACGCACCGGACGCCGCGGTGGCATGGGACCGACAGGCGGCGGCGATCGCGGGCTGCGTGTTCGCCCGCAACCTGTCGGCGGAACCGGCGAACACGCTGACCCCGGCAGGCTTCGTGCAGCGCTTGCGGCGTTTGGCCGAGGCGGGGATCGCGCTCGAGGTGCTGGACAAGGCGGCATTGGAAAAGCTGGGTGCCGGGTGTCTGCTGGCCGTCGGACAAGGATCGGCGCACCCGCCTTGTCTGGCCGTGCTGCGATGGCCCGGCACGATGGCGCAACAGCCGGTCGCCTTTGTCGGCAAGGGTATCACCTTCGACACCGGTGGCATCAGCATCAAGCCTGCCGACGGCATGTGGGACATGAAGTCGGACATGGCAGGCGCTGCGGCCTGTGCCGGCACGATGCTCGCTTTGGCGCTGCGCAAGTCGCCGGCGCCCGCCATCGCCATTCTCGCCATTGCGGAAAATACCACCGGCGCTGCCAGCTACCGCCCGGGCGACGTGCTGCGCAGCTTGTCGGGCAGGACTGTGCAGGTGGTCGACACCGATGCGGAAGGACGCCTCGCTCTGGCGGATGCGCTGACATTTGCCCTGCGCCAGAAGCCATGCGCGGTGATCGACCTGGCGACCCTTACCGGCAGCATGGTGGTGGCACTCGGGCATCACATGGCCGGGTTCTTCGGCACTGACCGGTCGCTCTCGGCGGCACTTTCGGCAGCCGGAGCGGCCACCGGCGAGCGGCTCTGGCGCATGCCGATCGACGAGAGCCACCGTCGTGCGCTGGATAGCGATATTGCCGACATCAAGCATTGCGTCGATGGGCGGGGCCAGCCCGATGCCTGCCAGGCGGCGGCGTTCCTGAAGGAATTCGTCGATGCCGGCTGCAGCGAGGGCGGGCAGGTAGTCCCGTGGGCGCATCTCGACATCGCCGGCGTCGATCTGCGTGCCGAGGCGACGCCCCGCCACGCTTCTGGATCAACGGGCTACGGGGTGCGCCTGCTCGACCGGCTGGTGGCCGAGCGGTTCGAGACCCTGCCTTTGTCTGAGATCTGAACATTGTCCGACATCGGTTTCTACCACCTCACCCGGACCGGCCCGGATCAGGCGCTTCCTGCGCTGCTCGGTCGCACGCTGAAGGTCGGACAGCGTGCGATCGTGCTCTGCGGATCGGAGGAGCGCGTCAAGGCGCTTGATGACGCACTGTGGCAAAGCACCGATCAGGACTGGCTGCCGCACGGCACGAAGGCCAATGGCCATGCGAGCTTGCAGCCGATCTGGCTCACCGCGGACGCGGTGGATGGCGCCGCACCGCCGAATGGCGCGCGCTACCTCTTTCTGCTCGACGGGGCGGAAGTGCCGGACGCCGCCGCGTTCGAGCGCATCTTCGACCTGTTCGACGGGCGCGACGAGGCGCAGGTCGCTGCTGCCAGGCGCCGCTGGTCCGCCATGAAGGCGGCCGGCCACACGCTGGCCTACTGGCAGCAGGGTCCAAAAGGTTGGGAAAAGAAGTAGGTGAACCCCGGCCGCGCCTGCGAAGGCTGGCCCGGTTGAGTATTAGGCCGCGTCTTCCTTGCGGTCCCGGACCTTCACGTAGGCCAGGGCGCTGTGTTCCTCGCAGTAAGGTTTGCCGCCGATGGCATCCACGTCGCAGAACCGGAAGCTTCTTGTGCCAGGTTCGCCGATCGGCCAGCAGCATGGTGTTACACGGGCGCCGGGACGGGGTGCTGGAATGGCGCGCAGCACGGGGATGATCCGTTCCGGAGGAGCCGCAAGTCGGGCCGTAGTTGAGTGTTCGACTGCCCGGTGTTCGCTCAGGTTGCGCACGGGACCGTCGTGCCGGACGATGTGCTGCGGCTCGGCCGGCATGGGCGGAAGCGATGCGGCCAGCGTCGGCAGGGTTGGGCCCGTCGTCCTGCGCGGCAGGCGGCGGCGGGGCGTCTTGTCGCTGTCACGGCGGATCGGCGAAGGGCGTGGCGGAAGTTGTAGCCGGTGCGCCTTGCCGACAACCGCGTTCTTCGACACGCCTAGTCGGCGGCCTATCTCTGCAGTTGAATGGCCCTCCGCCCAGAGCGCTCTAAGGCGGTTGATGATGTCTTCGTTCCACTCCATCTTGCGTCCTCCCACCGGCGTGACCACCAGATGATGTGTGATCCTAGACAGGCTTAGTACGCAGGTTCAACGTCCGTGACACAAAAACTTGTGGACAAGTCAGCTATCACCACAAAATCTTGGGTTGATGAGGCAAATTCGCCTTGGTTGGTACGCGCAACGATCATTCTGATTGCCATTGTATTCCACCTCGGCGCTTTGAACCTGCTGCTCAGCCACCAGTCCCAATTCCTAAAACCCCAGCCCAGGGTGTTTACCGCCATCCTCCTGCGAGAGCCTGCGCGTCCGCCGCCACTGCCTGAGGAATCGGTTGTTCCAGTGCTCATGCCGCCCGTCGCGCTGCCTGACATGATGCCGGACATCAGAGTGGCCGAGGCTCCGGCGCACGTCGCGGAGCAGAAGGCGGCCGCGTCTTCGAAGCCCAGTCGCAGCAGTTTCGCGGGGCAGGCGTCCGCCGGCCTCGATATGGATGTCGCCACCAGCTCCAGCGGAGGTGCCAGCGTCCGCGCTGCGCTGGGCGATTTTGCCGCTGGTGTGAAAGCCAGGATCCTGGCGCGCAAGGTGCAGCCGGTGCTGGCGAAGGAGCTGCGCAACACCTGCCTGATCAACTACACGGTCAGCATCGACAAGGCTGGCCACATGCTTTCATACACCATTGCGCCCTGTACGGTCGCAGCCATCAACGAGGCGGCGCGTGCGGCTGTTGCGGGAGCCGGCCCGTTCCCGCCGCCACCGGATCTCGGCGCAACGCACACCGAGGTTCATGGCAGCCTGGTGTTCGAGCCATGAAATCCGCTGCCGGTGCCGCGTCGCTAGGGTTGCTCGTTGCCGGCTGCCAACCGCCGCTGACGATCGCCTTCGAGACGCCGAAGCCGCCGCCCGCCACGGTCGCCGCAGAGGGCAACACCACCAGCTTCAACTGCTTCGAGGCTTCGACGCCTGCGGAGCGTATGGCGTGTTCGGACCGAAGTCTGGCGCAGCTCGACCTCGCCACGGGGCGGGCCTTCCACAGTGCCCTGCGCGAACGCGACCTGTTTGGCCGCGACGTCGTCCTGGCCGGGCAGGTCGCCTGGGCAGCAGCACTCACCTCGCGCTGCGGCCTCGGCGATGGCACGGAGGCGAGTCCCGAAGCTCGCTCGTGCCTGGCACGCGCGTATCGCGAGCGTGCGGCGACGCTGTCCGCATGGCCGAAATCGCAACCCGGTCCAGCTGAGGCCGCCGCAATCGCACAGTATGTCGTCTTCAAGCCGACGATGCAGCGTGATCCGGCGCTCTGCACGGCCATCGCAAGCGGCGCCAATGCGTCACTCGGTGCAGCGGGATCGGTGGACCCGGCGCGCTTTCCAACTGGAGCGGAACTGGCAGGGTCGCACGGACCGAAGTCTGCGACCATCGCCGGACAGAGGTTCGAGGTGGCCGAACACGATGCGAACGTGTTCGGCGGTTACCAGCGCCGCGCGACCGGGCTCCGCATCGATGATAGTCCCGTTCTCGACTCCCTCTCGCTTGGCGATCTGGTGCGCACCCGGGGCAGCAACCGGGGCGGACGCTTCAGCGCTTTTGCCTCGCAGACCGGCGATTACGCCTCGATTGATGTGTTCAGCCGAAGCGGGCAGGTCCTGGCGTTGGCGACCGACCCATGGGGCTTCTATGCGCCGGCGAGTGCGGGCGAGTTCGTCCAGGCCGGTGTGTGGCTGCTGAACGGGGCGGCCGCGAGCCCGGCCTGCCTGTTCGACATCTATCGAACGCCGCCCGATCACGGTGCTTTCGACGCCCTGCCAGCTTTCCCCGCTTGGCGGGACCAGCTGCACAGGATCGCTTCGGACAATGTCGGTGATGCCGGCGTCACCGCCCTGCGCGACCAGAGCCAGCTACGCGCTGAGACCGAATGGATGGTGCTAAACGCGCCGCTGGTCGTACGGGCGCAGGCGCTGTCCCGTTTCCAAGGCGGAGCCGACTGGAATGCCTGGCTGCGGCACCGGCACGACCAGGTGCTGGATGCTTTGCTGGCCTGGTCGCGACGCGCTCCGGACAGCCGGGCGGCCTTTGCAGCGGTGTTCCAGAATTTGCGACCGGTCGCCCAGGAGCTAGTGACGACATACCAGCAGACGCAGGGTCTCACCGCCGTGGAGGCAAAGCAGGCCGGGGCGCTGGCCGTGATCGAGTTTCTCTACGGTGCAGCCGCCGGCATCTCGCCCGGGCTTGGCGGGGCGCTCGACGTGCCGCCGGGGCCGCCGCGCTACGGAATACTCGCTACGCCGGGCTGAGCCGCGCCCGGACTGCGTCGAATGTGTCGGCCTGTTCGAAGCCCGAAGCCGGCACGGTGCCGTCGGCTTCCCGCACCAGCTGCATGGTGGCGAAACCCGCCGCCCGCGCCGCCTCTAGCTCTTCGGCGACGTCCGAGAGGAATAGTATCTCCGCTGCCTGATGCCCGGTTTCCGCGGCAATGGCGTGATAACTCGCCACATTGCGCTTGCCGCCGATGGTGGTGTCGAAGAAACCGCCGAACAGCGGCGTCAGATCGCCATCCACCGAATGGCCGAAGATCAGCCGTTGCGCGTGTGCAGATCCCGACGAATAGACATACAGCTTCAGCCCGCTCCGGTGCAGCTGCCGCAAGGCCGGCGCGACGTCGGGGTAGAGCTGCCCCCGGAGCAGGCCCTGCTGGTAGCCCTCGTCCCAGATCAGTCCCTGCAATGCCTTGAGTGGCGTGACCTTGGCGTCTGTGGCCATCCATCCGAGCAACGCTGCCAGCGGTTCCTCGCCGGGAGCGATCGACCGCGTGTCGGCCACGAGTGCCGCCACTGCCGGTTCGCCGCCATGCACCGTGAGGAAGCCGGGCAGCCGTTCGCGGGCAAACGGGAACAGCGTATCACGGACGAAGGCGATCGGCGTCGTCGTACCTTCGATGTCGGTCAGGACCGCGCGGATGTTTGCCAATCGGCCCTGCCGGTCAGCCGGCCGGGAACAGCGTGCTGATCGGCTCGCCGGTATAATGCGGCGTCCACCCGGTGGTATCGGTGAACACCCGCAGCACGGTGAACGAGGGTTCTTCGCCAGCGTCGAACCAGTGCCTCACGTTTGCAGGCACGCTGATCAGGTCGCCTGACGTGCAATGCGCGTCAAACACCTGGCCATCCACGTGGAGGATGAAGTTGCCCGAACCGTGCACGAAGAAGCGCACCTCGTCTTCGGTGTGGGTGTGCTCGTCGATAAATTTCTGGCGCATTGCGGGATAGGCCTCGTTGCCGGGCCGCAGCTTGATGACATCCGCGGTTCCGGCCCCGGTGTCGCCCATCAGCGCGTCGAGATGCGGCCTGTAGGCGGCCAGGATGGTGTCCGCATCGTCGTCCGGCGAAACCGCGACGGGCATCTCCCAGCGTTCGAAACGCACCCCGATCGGTGCGAGGGCGCGGGCGATCTGGGCGGGATCCTCGGTGCGGAGGCTCGGCGCGCCCGGCCTGTCGTCAGGATAGATGGTGAGACGGCTCATCGCTAAAGCTCCTTCCGGAGTTAAGGTTGTTCAGCAGCGGTGACTGGGAGCCGGGCTTAACTGACGCCGTGCCAGCTCGCATTCGAGCAGGAACTCGATGGCTTCAAGCCGATAGAGCGCCGCTTCCATGTCGTGGCCCCAGACATAAACGCCATGTCCGCGGATATAATACCCGAGTTTCGCATCGCCGAGGTGCGGCTCGATCAACCCGGCCAGCCGCGTCATGTCCTGGTCGTTCGCAAAAAGCGGGAATTCGAGCGACACATCGTGCGTGCTCTGGCCCTCGAACGCCTTGAACAGCTCGTATCCGGAGAGGCGGATCGCAGGCGCGTCCTCTGCCATGGAGAGCACGGTGCCGGCGACCGAATGGCCGTGCAGGACGGCCTTCGCGCGCGGGAACCGCCGGTAGATCTGGCAATGCAGCAGCGTCTCGGCGCTTGGACGGTCGTCGGCATTCTCAGGCCGGCCATCGATGTCGACGCCGATCACCGAGAACGCATCCATGAAGCCCTTGTGGACGCCGCTTCTGGTGATCGCTATCCGCCCGTCGTTCAGCCGAATGCTGATATTGCCCGCGGTCGCCGGCACCCAACCACGCTGGTCCAAACGCAAGCCAGCCTGGATGATCTCCTCCTGCGCACGAACAGGTATGTGGGGCATCGTCCAGGCTACCGGGCGTAAATGGGCTGAACCTTGGTCGTCGCTTGCTCAGACGTGATTGACGGTGGTCGTCTCGCGCTGTGCTGCGGGAGTCGCGGGCGCGTTCGGGGCGGCAATCGTGCCCGCGGGACGCTCGGACGTCGCCTCCATCGAGACGTCGTTCTCGTCGGCCATATTCTTCTTGAATGCCTTGATACCCTTTGCGAAGTCACCCATCAGGGTGCTCACCTTGCCGGTGCCGAACAGCAGCAGCACGACCAGAAGCACCACCAGCCAGTGCCAGATGCTCAAACCACCCATAAAAAAACTCCCTCGCGCGTTGAAAGCGACATGGCGTAACGCAGCCATCGATGCAAGTAACGCTGCGGGTCGTGCTAATCGCTCGACCTGGATGCAATAATGCGCTCTTCCGCCTCATGAGGCGCCATGCGCAATACGCGGCTCGCGGTTGCATGGTCGAACCCCGCCCTTGCCATGTTCGCCAACTCGCGGCGCCTGAGCTCCGGTGTCTCCTCGAGCTTGCGGAAGGGACCCAGCCGCCGCTTGCGGGCATGGATCAGGGCAGCGGCCACTTCACGCGCCGGGTCCTGCGGCAATACGGATGCCGCCAGTTCCTGGCCGACGCCACGTTCGGCCAGATGCACGCCAATGGCACGGCGCGAGCGCCCTGCGCGCGACAGGCTTCTGGCACGGCCCTCCGCGAAGGCCTGGTCGCTCACGGCGCCGGATTCAGCCAGCCGCGCTACGATCCTTGCCGCCTCGTGGCGTGCCTTTGCGACGATCTGTGCGATTTCCTCCCGTTCACCCTCCTTCGAACCGTCAGCCTCACGCGCCCAGCGATCGATCTTGCGATGGAGCACGCGTTTGAGTCCGATTTCCGTGGCGGCATAGCGGGCGAGGTGGTTCAGCGCCGCGGCCTGCAGGCCCGCACGATCGGGTGGCTTTCCGGGGCCGGACGGGCGCTTCGCCATGATGCGCATGGTGCCACGCCACCGGGCGCCTGTGCGAGGCCACCTTTGCTGCGCGCAACCACGGTCGCCCCGGGAACGTTCCTCCGCCGAAATCCGCATGCGCGCGGAACGGAGACACGACCATGAACACCAATCATCGCTCGCGGCTTCCTCTTGCAGCAGCAATCCTGGCGTTTGCGTTGCCGGCTGCAGCACTGGCCCAGGATGCAGCACTGGCCCAGCCTGCTGCCGGGCCGAGCGGGACGATCCCCGGCAGCCCCAATCTGTCGGTCGCGACCGTGAAGATGGAAAACGGCTACCGGGCCAGCAAGCTGATCGGCGCCGCCGTGTTCAACGACCAGAACCAGCAGATCGGCACCATCGACGACCTGATCCTGAACAAGGACGAGAAGGCAGCCTTGGCGGCGATCCAGGTTGGCGGCTTCCTGGGTGTCGGCGGTAAGCTTGTCGCGGTGCCGTACGGACAGCTGCATGTTGATGACAAGGGCAAGGTCGTCCTGCCGGACGCCTCCAAGGACGACCTGAACAAGAAGCCGAGCTTCACCTACTGAGCAGGTCCGTTGCCTGGTCCAGCAGCCTAGGGTCGCCGACGGCCAAGACGCGGCCGTCGCCCCCGGCGTGTAAGGAGGCGCCGTCCCAGTCGGTCATCCGGCCGCCGGCACCTTCGATAACGGGCAGCAAGGCGGCCCAATCCCAGATTTTGAGGTCGCATTCGGCGACGATGTCGATGCAGCCCAGCGCCAGCAGCCCGTAGGCGTAGCAGTCGCCGCCCCAGCTCAGCCGCCGGACTCGGCTGCCCAGATCGCGCCATCGCGGCAAGTCGTCACCCAGCATCTCGGGCGACGTGCACGAGAGTTCGGCTTTCGCCACGTTCGGGCAGGGCCGCACCCCGGGCCGGCCGCCAAATGGCCCCTCGAAGCGCGTTGGATGGTCTGCGACTCCCAGCCACCGTTCGCGCGTGATCGGCTGGTCGATCATGCCAAGTATCGGGCGACCCTCGTGCAGCAGAGCGAGCAGCGTGCCGAATGCCGGGCGGCCAGTGATGAAGGCACGGGTGCCATCGATCGGGTCCAGCACCCACCGATAGGGAGCGTTCTCGCGCTCGAGGCCATATTCCTCGCCCAGCAAGCCGTGATCAGGGAACGCATCCGACAGGAACGCCCGCATGGCCTGCTCGGCCGCGCGATCTGCAATCGTCACCGGGCTGTCGTCCGCCTTCAGGTCCGCGCCGACCGAAGCGCGGAAATACGGCCTGATGATACGTCCCGCGAGGTCCGCCGCAGCCTGTGCAGCAGCGACGAACCGCGGATCGAAGACGATGGGAGGGCTCAGCCCTTGCCTGGCGGAGGCGACGCGCGACCGGCGGGCATCGGCGCCATCGAGTCTGGTGTTGCAGGTGACGCCTTCGCGTCGGGTG
>CAZZVF010000039.1:0-14863 GCA_964657355.1 uncultured Buchnera sp. | reverse complement strand
GGGATCGGCGGCCATTGTCGATCCCGCAAGACCTGGATCTGGAGCATGGCCGCCTCCGCGCCAGGCAAAAGCCGCTCCAGATGCGCAAAGCGGAAGCCGACCCGGTGACAGCGATTTCCGTCCCTCCCACCTCGTCATCCGCCTTGGGAGGCGACGCACGACCCGGCGCTTCAACTCAACCATAATATGGGAGAGAGCGCTTGAACGACGGATGGGCGGCCAAACGCCGTAACGCCCCAGATATTCTCTGCATGATTTCTGAGACCTTCTGCTGCCACTTCACTCAAACTGCCGCATCCATCGGCTCTTTCGGCACCGCCCGTTCAGGCTCGGCCATCGTTGGATTGCGTCGGCGACGCACAGGCGGACCCGGCTCCGCCGGCAGGGAACTGCTCCGAAGACGCGTTTGTTGCCATCTTTAACGGGCAAGGTGCGCAACCCGTGCTTTCAACAAGACGATCTTCGCTGTGAAGGGTCATTATACGGTTAATTTAAGATTAAATTCGTAATACAAGGCGCAACATCGAATTGTGCGTTGGTCCGTGAGCGAAAGAAACGCAACTTATGCCTTCGATCCGGGCTGTTTGTTGCCTGTTTTCAGAGCAACGCACGGCGACCATCCGTTAAGCTGCTCGGAAATCACTTGCCACCCTTTAAACTTGTGGCAAGCTAGAGCCGGTCTAGCGGTAAGTCTTCTCAGCGAGTTGAAAATCGCCTGTTATGCGCGGGTATAGACTTCGAGTAGGAGCGCCGGCGACTGTTCATAGACGTGGTCCTCCTGGATATAAGTGTCAGCCATCTCAGAGTGCGATTCGTTCCCTGAGTTTTACTTTCAAGGAGACTAGTAAAATGCGAAATCTTGTAGCAGCATCTGCCATGTTGTTGAGCGCCCCAACGTTCGCAGGTGCAGCATCTGCAGCTTCCAGCGACGTCTTTGCGCGCATCGTGCCGCCGGCAAACGTGCAGACCACCGCGCTGCCGGACAGCACCCCGATGCATGTCATCGTCACGCTGCCGCTGGGCAACGAAGCGGGCGCCGTTGCATTCGCCAAGTCGGTGTCCGACCCGGCCAGCGCGCAATATGGCCACTACATCACGCCGGCCGAGTTCGGCGCGCGGTTCGGCAGCGATGCTGCTTCCTATGAGGCGGTGAAGCAGTGGGGCGTGTCGCACGGCCTGACGGTCATGGAGCACAGCAGCGCCCGTTCGTCCGTCACGTTTGGCGGCACGGCAGGCCAGTTCGCTGCGTTGTTCAACACGCATTTCGCAAGCTTTCCGTCGCAGAGCACCAACGGCCGGGTGATGACCCAGGCCCCCACCCTGCCGGACGCGTTCGCCGGCAAGGTTGAAGGCGTCATCGGGCTTGAGGATGCGGGACGGCTTGCCATGCTGGCCCGTCCGAGCAAGACGCCAGTGGCAGACGTCGGCACCGGCCTGGGCGGCTATGCGCCGAGCGATATCCGCACGGCCTACGACATTCCGGCGCAGAAAAATTCGGCCAAGACCGAAGTGGTGGCACTGTTCGAGCAGGGTGGCTACGCGGCATCCGACCTCACCACCTACTTGAAGCAGTACAAACTGCCGACGGTGCCGGTGAAGCTGGTCGCCGTGAACGGCTCGGCCACGGGTGCCAATGGTGCCCAGCTCGAGGTCGTTCTCGATCTGGATGCGGCGATCGGCATGAACCCGGCACTCAGCCAGATCCTGATCTATATCGACAGCTACACCAACGACAGCTTCCAGACGGGGCTGCTCGACAGCCTCAACCAGATCGCCAAGGACAACAAGGCGAGCGTGGTCAGCATCTCGTACGGCCAGGACGAGAACCAGCAGGGTGCCGCGGCCATCAAGGCCGAGAACACGGCGCTCACGCAGCTCGTCTCGCAGGGCATCAGCGTGTTCGCAAGCTCCGGCGACGATGGTGCTGGCGGCCGCGAGGGTGGTGGGCTGCACGCTCCCGATCCGGGATCGCAGCCTGAGCTGACCTCTGTCGGCGGCACGGCGCTCACCGTCACTTCAGCGGAGAAGTGGCAGTCGGAAATCGTCTGGAACGACGGCTACGGCGCCACGGGCGGCGGCGTCAGCTCCGTCTGGAAGATCCCGAGCTACCAACTCGTGAAGGGCAAGTCGGTGGCGGTTGCGAATGGCGGTTCGGCTAAAATGCGCAACGTGCCGGATATCGCGTCCGACGGAGCGGTCACCACGCCGTATTCCGTCTATTGCGCAAGCGAAGGCGGCTGGGTTGGCGTCGGCGGCACCAGCTTCTCGGCTCCGACCTGGGCTGGGATGACCACGATCGTGAACTCCGACCGGGTCAACCTGGGCAAGGCCCGTATCGGCTTCATCAACCCGCTGATCTACAAGCTCGGCGAGAAGGGCAAGAACTTCCACGACATCGTCAGCGGCAACAACGGCAATCCGGGCTTCAAGGCCGGCCCGGGCTATGACAACGACACGGGCTTCGGCTCGATCGACCTCGGCAAGCTGCTGCCGAAGCTGACCAACTAATACGACAACAAACGGCGGGGGCGAGCGATCGCTTCCGCCGAAATCGTCCTACAAACAACGCGCAACCACTACACTGCAGCTCGCTGTGAGCCAGATCGATCGCAATCTGCTTAAGGCGGCAAGCGCTGGCTTACGATTTGCCCGCCATGCTGCGTCTCGTTGCCGGCTGCAAAACAGCGACAGATCGTCTGGCGAGCGGGTTTGGCGTGCTCGCGCATTGTCAGCAAGGAGCTCCGCCCATTCTTGTTATCCCGGCACTATGCCTCGATCACACGCAGAAGGATCTGTCGGGCGACCGGCGAGGCGCGGCAACGATCCACGGCACTTAATATAACATCAATTTTCCTGTACACAGCGCAATAATGGGCTTCATTCCCGTCTATGCATCATGCTAAACACGATGTTTGCTTTGGTTAGAGGCAATGAGTGCCTGTTTAATTTGCGGCGCCTCTCAAGAAATGATTTGCAGCCTTGTAGGCTTGTGGCAAGCTATACCGACCGCGGGAACTTCTCGTCGGGTGGAATAATCAACCATTGTTAGGAGCTGGACATGAAAAATGCAGTCCCGTTAGCTACCGTCTTCGCTGTTGGCTCATGCATCGCAATAAGTGCGGCTGCCGCAACGCCTCCGAGCGTCGCACCAGCATTCCGTCTTCAAAAAGCGCCTATTATTCAACATGATGCAAAGGCGAAGGTTCTGTATGATCAGACTGCCAATGGCTCCGGGGCAGCATATGTATCGCAGAAGTTCGACTCAGCGCACTCAACCTACGACGATCAAATAGCGGATGATTTCACGGTTCCCGCTGGCAAGACCTGGACGGTTTCCGAAGTTGACGTTGTTGGAGGTTATTCTTCACCCGGTGGGCCGGCAAAATCCGAGAACGTATTTATCTACAAGGCGACGGCCAAAGGCCTACCTAAACTGAAGGTCATGGAATTCGACAAGGTGAAGGGGAAGGACACCTCCGGTTCCTTCGCCATAACGCTGCCGCAATCTGTAAAGCTAGCCCCCGGAACCTATTTCGTTTCCGTGCAAGTCAACATGAGTTATGCAACGGGCGGCTTGTGGGGATGGGAAGATACCGCAGGCAGCCCAACTTTTGGTAGTCCTGCCGCGTTCAAAAACCCCCAAAATGGGTTTCAAACCGGTTGCACGAAGTGGACCGCTTTGAACAAATGTGAGGCTGTTGGAGGTGCTGACATGATCTTCAAACTGCTAGGGCAGTCGAGCTGACTCTTCCTTCACTGCTCAAATCGCCGTCTTAATTGACACAGAAGCGGCTTTACCTAATAATGCAGGCTATTGTGATCGCTTGAAGGCGCCTCACCAGGGCCCTGTTATCAGCTACGCCATCTGAGTAGTGTGTGTTATCGATCTTTAGCAGACTGCGTTTTAGATCGAGCTGTCAGAGAAGAGGCGTCGAACTTACATCGGGGCTGCGCCGTCGGAAGGTGGCGCAGCGCTGGTGATATGCCCGGTCAGAGATTCGTGTCTTATGGAGGTCTTCAGCAACCTAGCTGTCGCCGACAACATTGGCTTTGAGTGCCACTCGCAACGACTAGACTAGATGACGGCTTTATAACGGCTCCTACACCCCGCGCCTGGTTTTAATTAAGCGTTTAACTTGCCGTCCCGACGCGATAGGGGCAGGCTCCTGAAAACACCGGGAGCCTGGTATGAGCGACGCCTACATCTTCGACGCCGTCCGTACGCCACGTGGCCGCGGCAAGAAGGATGGGGCGCTGCACGAAATCACAGCGTTATCGCTCGCCACGCAGGTTCTCGAGGCCCTGCGCGATCGCAACGCGCTCGACACGAGCCAGGTGGACGACGTCGTCCTAGGATGCGTCGCCCCGGTCGGCGAACAAGGCTCCGACATTGCCCGGACAGCTGTCTTGAACGCGGATTATGCGGAAACGACAGCCGGCGTGCAGGTCAACCGCTTCTGCGCGTCGGGCCTGGAGGCCTGCAATATGGCGGCGGCAAAGGTGATGACAGGCGAAGCCGGCATGGCGATCGGCGGCGGAGTGGAAAGCATGAGTCGCGTGCCGATGGGCTCGGATGGCGGCGCGTGGCCGCTCGATCCGTCCTCGGCGTTCAAGACCTATTTCGCGCCCCAGGGCATCGGTGCCGATCTCATCGCAACCCTGTACGGCTTCTCGCGCGACGATGTCGACGCCTATGCTGTCGAAAGCCAGCAACGCGCAGCACGGGCCTGGAACGAGGGACGTTTCTCCAAATCTATCGTCGCTGTCAGGGATCAACTCGGGCTTCCGATTCTTGCGCGGGACGAACACATGCGGCCGGAGGCGACCATGCAGTCCCTCGGGGCCCTCAATCCTTCCTTCGCAGCACTGGGGGATCTCGCGTTCGATGCCGTGGTGATGCAGCGCTATCCGCAGGTCGAGCGTGTCAATCACGTGCATCACGCCGGCAATTCGTCCGGCATTGTCGACGGTGCCGCCTGTGTCCTGTTCGGCACTCGGGAAATGGGCGAAGCGATGGGCCTAAGGCCGCGGGCCCGTGTGCGCGGCATGGCGTCGGTCGGCTCCGAACCGTCGATCATGCTGACCGGGCCTGCATTGGTTGCTGAAAAGCTGCTGAAGAAGCTCGGCATGCAGGTTGATGACATCGACCTTTATGAACTGAATGAAGCCTTCGCATCGGTCGTCCTGCGCTTCATGCAAGCGCTCGACATTCCGCACGACAGAATCAACGTGAATGGCGGCGCAATCGCCATGGGCCACCCGCTCGGTGCGACGGGTGCAATGATTCTTGGAACCGTGCTCGATGAGCTGGAACGGTCCGGCAAAGAGACCGCTCTGGTCACCCTCTGCGTCGGTGCCGGAATGGGCACGGCGACCGTCATCGAACGCGTTTGAGAGCGGGAGCGCAACCTGTGAAAAACTTCTCCCTTAATGTCGATGCCGACGGCGTGGGGCTTATCACGTTCGACGCTCCGGCGCGCTCGATGAACACGCTGACCGCAATCGTGCTGCAGGAGTTAGGCAACATCATCGCCCGGATTGTCGATGACGCCGGCATCGTCGGAGCGGTCATCATATCCGGCAAGAGCAGCGGGTTTTGCGCTGGCGCCGATCTTGGCGAAATCGGCAGCCAGGCTGCTTCCGCCGACACGTCGGAGGCTTCACGGCAAGCCCTGTTTGACCGCGTATTCGGCATCAACCGGCTTTTTCGATCACTCGAGACCTGTGGCAAGCCCATCGCTGCCGCCGTCAACGGCCTCGCCCTGGGCGGTGGATTTGAGCTGGCTCTAGCCTGCCACTACCGCGTTGTTGCGGATGATCCGAAGCTACAACTTGGATTGCCGGAATCAAAAGTTGGCTTGCTGCCCGGCGGTGGCGGAACGCAGCGGCTGCCTCGGCTCATCGGTGCCGCGAAAGCACTTCCTTTGCTCCTCGAGGGGAAATCGGTTTCGCCGGCCGACGCTTTGAAACTCGGTCTGGTGCACGAGGTAGCAGCGGCATCCAATCTGATCGGCGCAGCCCGGAACTGGGTTCTTACCAAGGGTGATGCTACCGCACCGTGGGACCGAAAGGAGTTCCGTATTCCGGGAGGCGGGCCGTATACGCCTGCTACGGCGCAAGTGTTTGTCGTTGGCAACGCCATGTTGCGCAAGCAGAGCTTCGGCAATTATCCCGCGCAGATCGCCATCATGAAGTGCGTCTACGAAGGGTTGCAAGTTCCGTTTGATGCGGGCCTGCGCATTGAGAGCCGCTATTTCGCGCAGACCCTGATGACCCCACAGGCCCGCGCCATGATCCGCACACTGTTCCATTCAATGGACAAGCTTAGCAAAGGTGCCGTCAGGCCGACGGGGGTCCCGCAGTTCAAGCCCGGCAAGGTGGCGGTTCTTGGCGCCGGAATGATGGGCGCCGGTATCGCCTACGTGCAGGCCGTCGCCGGAATAGAAACGGTCCTGATCGACACGACGGATGAGGGCGCCGCGAGGGGGCGTGATCATGGCGCGCAACTTCTCGACAAGGCCGTGAGTCGCGGAAAGATCACCCGCGATAAAGCCGACCGGGCTTTGTCCTTGATCCATGCAACTACGGACTACAAAAAGGTCACCGGCTCGGACCTCGTTGTGGAAGCAGTGTTCGAAGAGCGCGCGCTGAAAGCCGATGTCACACGCCGTGCCGAAGCAATGCTGGACGAGACAGCGACTTTTGGCTCCAATACATCGACGCTGCCAATAACCGGCCTGGCGGAGGCAAGCGTTCGGCCGGCGAATTTCGTCGGCATCCACTTCTTCTCGCCGGTGGATAGAATGGGCCTGGTCGAAATCATCCGGGCTAAGCATACGTCACAAGCGACCCTCGCTAGAGCGATCGACTATGTGCTGGCAATCCGCAAGACACCGATCGTCGTGAACGACTCACGGGGTTTCTACACGTCCCGCTGTTTCGCCACCTTTATCCAGGAAGGTCTCGAAATGCTTATGGACGGCGTCGCTCCTGCGATCATCGATAATGTCGGTCGTGCTTGCGGGATGCCGCGCGGTCCGCTCGAGATGCACGATGATGTGGCGCTCGACCTTTCCCACAAGGTTCGTCAGCAGACACGAAAGGATTTGGGCGAGGCTTTCGTCGAGAACCGCAGCGACGCCGTCATCGAACGCATGGTCACCGGACTGTCCCGGTTCGGCCGCAAGAACGGGCGCGGCTTCTACGACTATGCCCCGGACGGCAGCAAGAACCTGTGGCCCGGCTTAAGCGAGCTTGCGCCGGTCGTCGACAGGTCCGCTGCTCCCGAGCACGTCCAGGAGTTGCGAACCAGGCTACTGTACCGACAAGCCGTTGAAGCCGCCCGTTGCATGGAAGAAAAGGTGGTGACAGACCCGCGCGAAGCGGATGTGGGTGCAATTCTAGGCTGGGGATTCGCGCCCTGGACAGGTGGCCCGATCAGCCTGATCGACGGCGTCGGACTTCAGAACTTCGTCGACACCTGCGATGAACTTGCACGCAAGCACGGTCCACGTTTTACCCCGCCGCACCTGCTCCGTGACATGGCGGCCGCCGGACGAACCTTCTACGACACCGAGCTACGCGACGAGGCCGAGGCCGCAGATTAGAGCATCATTCGACCGAATGGGGTAAGCTGCCGGATAAAGATGCTTGCCAAAACAAAGAGCGAGAGTTTATTTCCGATTCACTTCGATCGGAAAAGCCCTAACTGGCTGATCCGGGTTCTGACTGCGCAGGCGCGTGCAACGTAGCGACGAACTCGTCCAGAGCGCCGCCCTCCGGGATTACCACCAGTTCGTAGGGGCGGCTTGCGACGGAAATTGTCACTGCACGTTTGGGGCAGATGCCGAAACATCCGGCGTCCAGCAATCCGACGGCGCCGCGTTTTCCGGCTTCCCGCAGGGCTCGACGCGTAGCCTGCTTGAAGGTGTTATCGCCGTCCGCTCCGAAACCGCCCTTAAGCTTCTTCGAGCACTTCCGGCAGATGAGAACGGTGTCGCTCCACCCGGTTGGAATTGCAGGTGGAGCGCCCTCTCTAAAGATCGCCTTCTTGGACATTTTCACTTTCATTATGCCTGGCTCAGGCGCCTGCCGGATGTCAGCGGCGGGACGACCGGGGTCCTCCGCGGTTCAACTGTGGGTTTACTCACTGTTCGCTCACCAAGCAGGCGGCGGCGGGATCACATCTTTGTGGCACTCCGCTCGCGAACCCGTTATGCACTCGCGACATATCGCAGGAGCTTCCTTTGGCATTGTACAAGCGGGCGATTTTCGGCCTCGCCTTTCTATGCGTGCTGGTTCTTCCGAGGCTGGTTTCAGCAGCGCAAGCGCAAGCCGCCTGCGCGCGGCCGCCTGCGGGTAGCGTCGCTTCGACGCCGGCCGATATCTTCAGCAAGAACGGTGAATTGAAGCTTGCGCTCAATTACCTGACTTCGACTGACGATGCTGGCAGAACTCTCTACTGCTTCGTGACGCCGGACGGTATCGAGTCCCCTACGTTGCATGTTTACCCCGGAGAAACGCTCAAGATAGCGCTCACGAATTTGGAGACGGTTCCCCAGCAGATCGCAGGCGCCGAGTTGGTTTCGCCGCCGATGGCCGGAATGGCCACGGCGACGCAAACCGGCGCCTGTACCGACAGCGACATGTCCGGGTATTCGGTCAACATGCACTTTCACGGCACCAATGCGACGCCGAACTGCAAGAGCGACGAGACTATCCGCACCATCGTCAATCCCGGCGAGACGTTCAACTACAAGGTCACGATTCCGACCGACGAACCGCCTGGCTTGTACTGGTACCATCCTCACATTCACGGCGTCTCGGCCGGTGCTGTACTCGGTGGCGCATCCGGTGCGATTGTCGTCGAGGGCATCGAAAATGTGCAGCCGAAGGTTGCCAAGCTTCCCGAGCGGGTCGTGGTTCTTCGCGATCAGCAGGTCGCTGGAAATCCCAACCCGGGCGGCCGCATTCCCTCGTACGACATGTCGGTCGACTACACCCCGATCGCCTATCCCGGCAACAAACCGGCCGTCATGGGAATTACCCCGGGCCGCCGTGAATTCTGGCGGGTGGTGAACGCCTCCGCAGACGTGATCTCCGACCTACAACTCACGTATGACGGCGTAGCGCAAACGATCGAGCTCGTCGGACTGGACGGCGTCCCACTCGGTTCGCAGGATGGCACGCGCACCGGCAAGATCCAGAAGGTCACCCACATCTTGCTGCCTCCGGCCGGCCGCGTCGAGTTCATCATGACCAGCCCTTCGAGCAACGTGCAGCGGGCCGAGTTCGAGACGTTGAAAATCCATGGTGGCCCGCAGCAGGACAACAACATCCACCGCACGTTGGCTCTGCTGCAGGCGGCCGACAATGCAGCCGTGCCGCAGCGTCTCATGCCGGCGCCCTCGCGGGCAGCGGGGCCGCAGCGTTTTGAAGGCCTCGACGATGCGCCGATCACCGCGCACCGTCGTCTCTATTTCTATGAGATCGGCACCGCGCAGCCCAAGCACACCGGCATAAAGCAGGAGGACAAAGGCGTATTCTTCATCACGGTGGACGGCCAGACGCCCAAGCCATTCGACCCGAATGCAAAGCCCGCAATCACGACGACACAAGGCGCCGTGGAGGACTGGACGATCGAAAACCGCACGCAGGAAGTGCACGAGTTCCACATCCACCAGATCCACTTCCAGGTACGTGCAATCAGCGGTGTTGCCGTACCACCCAACGAACGCCAGTTTCGCGATACATTCCAGGTGCCGTTCTGGTCAGGTCACGGCCCGTACCCCAGCGTTACGGTGCGCATGGATTTCCGCGGCGATATCGCGGGTGACTTCGTCTACCACTGCCATATCCTCGATCATGAGGATCTTGGCATGATGGCGAAAATTCGTGTGCTCCCCAATCCCAACGTCCGCCCCGGCCAGGCTCACACTGCCGGCTGACGCAACAGCCTGGGACGCCGCCCAAGCGAAAGCCCGGCCTCACAGGCCGGCTTTTTTGTGCAATCTATACTGAGGCAGTGCGGCTGAGCCATGAACTCTCGCGGTGCAACATTGCTATGCGGATCGCGCTCCGCTTGATCTGGTTTTTACCTCGGCGTGTGTGACGCCTTCTGCCGACGAAAATGGTAGCGTTTCCGATCGACGTTGATCGGAAATACACTCCAGCTCTTGGTTTTTGCGAGCATCCTGGTCCAAGACGTAACATGGTTCGGTCGGATGATGCTCCAGCGTCTCGACAACGTTTCAGGGCCTGCCGCCCTCAAACGCCCCGACCGGTGCCAGCTCAGCTCGATGGGTGACGCGGCGCATCAAGAGTGCCATAAGCCGCTCCGTTCAGGAGACCGGCCGATGCCGAAAAAATCCCTACGACGCCCTGGCGCCGTACTCGGCATCATCATTGCCGCATCCGCCCTCATGCTCGCTTCCTGCGCGCCCCGGGCCGAGCGCCCGGCCTTCGACCAGTCGCAATCGCTCGAAATCAACGACATCGCGCATTATCTCGACAGCCTCAAACACCTCGAGGCAAGCTTCACACAGAGCGGCAGCTTCGGCGAGGGCAGCGGCCTCATCTGGCTTGACCGCCCCGGCAAACTGCGGATCGACTACGCGGGACCGCAATCCAGCGTCATGGTGGCCAATGCTGGCAGGCTCGTGGTGTTCGACCGCCATACGAGAGCGACCACGACGATGTCCGTTTCGCGCACCCCGCTCGGCCTCCTGCTGGCGCCGGTGATCGACCTGTCGACGGATGTTACCATCACCAGCCTCACACACGAGCAGGACGGCACGCAGATCACCCTGCAGAAGACCTTAGCTCCCAGCCAGGGCACGCTGACCCTGGCACTGGGCGGCCACCCAAGGCGACTGATCGCGGTATCCGTGGTTGACGCCCGTGGACGCGTCCTGACGATGAGCCTCCACAATCTGCGCAATGACCCGGTCCTGACACCAGATCTGTTCGCAAACCCTGCAACGCCAACGCCTGCAACCTGACGGTCACATCCAGGCGTGCAAACTACTGAACTTCCAGCGTGGCCGGTAGTCTGCCGTTTGACCACCAGCCTAATCGTGCCTCGGTCTGATTGCGGGCGCCCAGCTTCATGGTTGCCTTTTGATTTCCCCGCGGGGACGCCGTGGGCGCCAAAGTCTCGAAGGCCCGCCGCCAAACGCCCCGGAGCGCTTAACGATTGTAGAGCATCTTCTTCAGACCATGTCCCGATCTCCAAACACCAAAGATCGTGAGTTACACGGCACCGCAGCCCTCAAAGAGGTTAATAGGTCTGTGGCCTAGGCCCGCGTGTGGTAGATGGGAAACCGTGCGCAGAGGGCCTGAACGCGTTCGCCTACAGCGGCTTCCGCGGCGGCATTGCTGCCATCGGTCGAATGACCGAGCCCATCGAGCACTTCATTGATCATCAGGCCGACTTCGCGGAATTCTTCCACACCGAAACCGCGCGTGGTTGCGGCCGGTGTGCCCAGGCGGATGCCCGACGTGATGGCCGGCTTCTCCGGATCGAACGGGATGGCGTTCTTGTTCGCCGTGATGTGCGCGCGCTCGAGGCTCGCCTCGGCGGCCTTGCCGGTGACGTGCTTGGGACGCAGGTCGACGAGCATGAGATGGCTGTCGGTGCCGCCGGTGACGATGGCGAGGCCTTTCTCGACAAGCACTTGCGCCAGAACCTTGGCGTTCTCGGCAACGGCTTTCTGATAAGCCCGAAACTCCGGCTTGAGCGCCTCGCCGAACGCTGCCGCCTTGCCGGCAATGACGTGCATCAGCGGACCGCCCTGCAGGCCGGGGAACACCGCCGAGTTGAATTTCTTGCCCAGGTCAGGATCGTTCGAGAGGATCATGCCGCCACGGGGGCCGCGTAGCGTCTTGTGCGTCGTCGTTGTCACGACATGCGCGTGCGGCAGCGGGCTCGGGTAGAGACCCGCCGCGACGAGGCCAGCGAAATGCGCCATGTCGACCAGGAAGACTGCGCCAACCTCGTCCGCAACCTTGCGGATGCGTGGGAAATCTATGATGCGCGGATAGGCCGAGCCGCCCGCAATGATCATCTTCGGCTTGTGCTCGCGGGCGAGGGTCTCGAGTTCCTCGTAGTCCAGCAGCCCATCATCCTTGCGAACGCCGTATTGCACTGCGTTGAACCACTTGCCGGACATCGCCGGCGCCGCACCGTGCGTCAGGTGTCCGCCGGCGGCGAGCGACATCCCGAGGATGGTATCGCCCGGCTTGACGAGGGCGAGGAACACGGCGCCGTTTGCCTGTGCGCCGGAGTGGGGCTGCACGTTCACATACTGGCAGTCGAACAACTGCTTGGCGCGATCGACTGCGAGCTGCTCTGCGATGTCGACGTAACCACAGCCACCATAGTAGCGACGGCCGGGATAGCCTTCGGCGTATTTGTTCGTGAGAACGCTGCCCTGTGCTTCGAGCACGGCGACGGAGACCATGTTCTCGGACGCGATAAGCTCAATGCCGTCCTGTTGGCGTCCCATCTCGGCACCGATGGCGCTGGCCAGTTCCGGGTCGGTCTGGGCGAGCGAGGCGCCGAAGAAGCGGGCCAGGCTGGCGGAGGCGGTCTGGTCGTTCATGTCAGGGCCCTTTTCGGCTGGTGTTGCAGTCTCGTTGCATCGCTATGCTGCAGATTTGGTAAGGCTGTCCGCTTTGGCAATCAACGCCTCTGCCATCCGGATGCTCGCTATATCAATCAATCTTCCGTCGAGGGACACAGCACCTCGGCCTTCGCTGGCGGCTTGCTTCATGGCTTCCAGGATGCGCCGCGCCTTGGTTACCTCCGCATCGGACGGTGAGAACACGTCGTTCGCGAGCTGGATCTGGCTCGGGTGGATCGCCCACTTGCCTTCGAAACCAAGCACGGCGGCACGGCGCGCTGCCGCCTTAAAGCCGTCAGGATCGTTGAAGTCGCCAAACGGCCCGTCGATGGGCCTCAGCCCGAAGGCTCGGCATGCGACCATCATGCGGCTCTGGGCAAAGTGCCAAGGGTCGGCCCAGGTGTAGTCCCGCTTGCCGGCTTCATCGGCGTCCGCGAGAACGCCGTATTGCGGGTGGACGCCGCCGATGACGGTGGTGCGCGCGCGCGTGCTGGCCGCATAGTCCGCCACGCCGAAGCTCATGGCCTCGAGCCGCTTGCTGCTCTGTGCAATGGCTTCGACATTCGCCATGCCGAGTGCCGTTTCGATGAGCACCTCGAAGCCAAGCTGCTTGGTGCGGCCTTTCGCGGCCTCGATCTGCGTCACCAGCATGTCGATCGCATAGACGTCGGCCGCGGTGCCGACCTTTGGGATCAGGATCATGTCGAGGCGCGGACAGGCTTCGACGATATCGATCACATCGCGATACATGTAATGCGTATCAAGACCATTGATCCGCACCATCATTGTCTTGCTGCCCCAGTCGACTTCGTTGAGGCCCTGGATGATGTTCTTGCGGGCCTGCTCCTTGTCGTCGGGTGCTACCGCGTCCTCGATATCGAGAAACACCACGTCGGCCGCGCCACTTGCGGCCTTCTCGAACAACGCCGTGTTCGTGCCCGGCACTGCAAGTTCCGAACGATGCAGTCTCGGCGCCGCCTGCTCGACCAGAAAGAAACTCATGCCGCAATGCTTCTCGGATGCAGCACGCGCGCGACCGTGGCGCCGAGTTCGCCGGGACTTGGTGCTACGGTCAGACCGTAGCTCTCCATGATCTCCGCCTTTTCCGCAGCACTGTCTCCTCGTGCGGATATGATGGCGCCTGCATGGCCCATGCGACGCCCTTTCGGCGCCGTGAGGCCCGCGACATAGCCGATGACCGGCTTTGTCATGTTCTTCTGGATCCACTCGGAGGCCTCGGCCTCCTGCGGGCCGCCGATTTCGCCGATCATCAGAACGGCCTCGGTCTCGGGATCTTCGTTGAACAGCGCGAGATGATCGAGGAACGAGCTGCCGTTGATCGGGTCACCGCCAATACCGACGCTGGTCGAAATGCCGATATTCAGCTCTTTCAACTGAGCGGCCGCTTCGTAGCCGAGCGTGCCGGAGCGCGAAACGACGCCGACATTGCCTTTCTGGTAGATGTTTCCGGGCATGATGCCGAGCATCGACTTGCCGGGGCTGATGATGCCCGCGCAGTTCGGACCCACCAGGAGTGTGCGGTGATGCTTGGAATAGCGGCGCAGGTAGCGCTTCACGCGCATCATGTCCTGGGCGGGAATGCCGTCGGTAATGGCGCAGATGAGCCGTAGGCCCGCGTCGGCACCCTCCATGATCGCGTCAGCACAGAAGGGCGGTGCGACGAAGGTGATTGATGCATCGGCGCCGGTCGCCTGCACGGCTTCCTTGACGGTATCGAAGACCGGGCGATCGAGGTGCCTCTTGCCGCCTTTACCGGGCGTCACGCCACCGACGATGTTGGCGCCGTACTGGATCATCTCGCGACCGTGAAAGCTGCCCTTGTCTCCGGTGAAGCCCTGGATCAGGATCTTCGTGGTCTCGTCGATGAGAATGCTCATTGGGCTGCCTCCAGCTTGCGTGCGACGATGCGTCCTTCGGCGGCCGCGACGACCTTGTCCGCAGCCTCGGCCAAGCTTTCTGCCGTGATCACGTCGATACCGCTTTCCTGCAGGATCTTGCGTCCCGCTTCGACGTTCGTGCCGGCCAGACGAACCACCAGCGGGATGGCGATCTTGGTCTCGCGCACCGCGTGCACAACACCTTCGGCCACCCAGTCGCAACGATTGATGCCGGCGAAGATGTTGACCAGGATCGCCTTCACCTTGGAGTCCGACAGGACGAGACGGAATGCCGTCGCGACACGTTCAGGGCTCGCACCGCCGCCGACATCGAGGAAGTTC
>CAZZVF010000038.1:0-14907 GCA_964657355.1 uncultured Buchnera sp. | reverse complement strand
GCTAACCTACCGGACGCCACCGCCACATGCACCGCGTGGTCGCGTCCGAAAACGGCGCCGAGCGAAGCCGCATCCATCGGCCAGGCAACTGGAGTGTCCCGTGCACCCGACATCAGTCGCCGCCGTTCATCCTCGCTACCGTCCGACGCCTGCAAAACTATCCCGGCGCGCCCGGTCTGAACCCATTCCCGCGCCTTCGCAAAGCCCGCGACCGCCTGCCCCGCACGCCGCGCCAAACCGAGATGATCGACTAATCTCCGCGCAAGACCAGCTTGAACGGACGCAATCATGTCGGCAGGCAAATTGACCGGGCCACGGGCCGCACGTGCAAAAGCCCTTTTGGCGCAGGCGGCTTCTAGCACATCGGCACGCGCGCTCAACCACATTCCCCGTCCGGGCAGGCGTGCAGCCAAATCAGCCACTAAAAGCCGATCAGGTCCGACAACGAAGCGGAGCATCCTCGCTCGATCACCCTGCTCTCGTGTGACGATACAGCGGCGTCGGGGCCCAAGCTCCTCTTCGTCGAGCGCTTCGGTTGCAGGAGTATCACTCTCCGTCACATTAGCGCACACGATGAGATGGGGCTTCGCCTCAGTCGTTTGAAGCCTCCTCAGCAAGCGAAGAGGCTTCTCCGTTGGAATCAGCCTCGGATGCGGCTTCTCCCGCGCCGTCATCCGTGAACCAGTGCGCCCGCGCGGCCATGATCACCTCATTTGCGGTCTCCTCGTCGACGGCATCCGCTCCAAGGAGCTCGACCAACTCGTCGCCGGCAAGATCAGCCAGGTCGTCCAGCGTCTTCACACCCTTCTCGCCGAGCAGCACCAGCATCTGCGGCGTAAACAACTCGAAGGCGGCAACCTCCTCGGAAACGCCAAGCGACAAGCGCTTCTCCGTCAATTCCTCGTCCCGCCGTAACAGGAATGCCTCTGCACGTCGGATGAGCTCATCCGCCACGTTCTCGTCGAAGCCCTCGATCTCGGCCAACTCGTCGCGGGGGACGAAAGCCAGTTCCTCGATCGAGTTGAAGCCTTCGGTCACCAGCAAGCCTGCGATCACGTCGTCAACGTCCAAAGCTTCCACGAACAGCCCGGTCCGGCGCCGGAACTCCTCCTGGCGACGCTCGCTCTCCTCGGCCTCGGTCAGGATGTCGATGTCCCAGCGGGTCAGCTGGCTTGCAAGCCGCACGTTCTGGCCACGCCGGCCGATCGCCAGCGAAAGCTGTTCGTCAGGCACCACGACTTCGACCCGGCCGGCCTCCTCGTCCATCACGACCTTGGTGACTTCGGCAGGCGCTAACGCGTTCACGACAAACGTAGCGGCCTGTGGCGACCATGGAATGATGTCGATCTTCTCGCCCTGCAGCTCTTGGACAACAGCCTGCACGCGACTGCCGCGCATACCGACGCACGCGCCAACAGGATCGATGGAACTGTCGCGGCTGATAACCGCCATCTTCGCTCGGCTGCCAGGATCGCGCGACACCGCCTTGATCTCGATGATGCCATCGTAGATTTCCGGCACTTCCTGGGCGAACAGCTTGGCCAGGAAGGCCGGATGCGTCCGCGAGAGGAAGATCTGCGGCCCGCGGATCTCCTCACGCACGTCATAGATATAGGCTCGCACGCGGTCGCCGTTGCGGAAGCTCTCACGTGGTATGAGTTCGTCCCGGCGCAGGAGAGCTTCGGACTTGCCGAGATCGACCATCAGATTGCCGTACTCAGTGCGCTTGACCACACCGTTTATGATCTCGCCGACGCGATCCTTGAACTCGTCGAACTGCCGACGCCGCTCATACTCTCGTACGCGCTGAACGATGACCTGCTTGGCCGTTTGCGCGGCAATCCTGCCAAAGTCGATCGGCGGTAGCGGGTCCACTATGAACTCGCCCAAATTAAGGTCTGGCCTGAATTTCTTGGCGATATGAACCGGGATCTGGGTCTCCTCGTTCTCGACCGTCTCGACCAACTCCGTCCAACGAGACAGCCGGACATCGCCGGTCCGGCGATCGATCGTGGCGCGGATGTCCTTCTCATGGCCATATTTTGCACGGCCGGCCTTCTGGATGGCCTGTTCCATGGCCTCCAGAACCTCTTCGCGCTCGATCGACTTCTCGCGGGCGACCGCGTCGGCAACCAATAGAAGTTCAGGGCGTGCGACGGCGGTATCCATTTGTCCTGGTCCTCAGTTTGGCGTCGTTTGGGGAGCCGAAGCCTCGATCAGCGCATCGGTCAGAACCAGACGCGCCTTCTTCATGTCAGCTAAAGGCAGGCTTATCTCTGTTCCGTCATCCAGCCGAAGCCGGGCATGAGCTTCGTCGGCGCCCAGCGCGATGCCGGAGAAGCGCTTCCGTCCACCCACCGGCATGTTGACCTCGACCTTCGCGAGATGCCCGGCGAACCTGTTCCAGTCCTTGGCCCTCGTCAAAGGCCGGTCGATGCCAGCCGAACTAACTTCGAGGTTCCATTCACCCGGAATAGGGTCATCCACGTCCAGGACCGCACCGACTGCGTGAGAGATCGCTTCACAATCCTCGACACTGATCAACGCGCCATCGGCCCGGTCCGCCATGATCTGGACCGTCGGCTTCTCGCGGCCAAGGACGGCCACGCGTACCAGTTCATACCCCATATCCCCCAACGTCGGAGCGACCATGGCAGCAATACGGCCCTCCAGGCCGGAATGGTTCAGCAGTGCGTCCTGTGCGTCCAAAACAAAAAAGGCGGCCCGCGAAGGCCACCCCCCGAGAGCGGAAGATGATAGGAATAGATTATAAGTAGCTGGGAAACAGATGTATGGCAAGGGCCGCGAACGACCGCCTCCCACCGCAACGCGCTAAACGTCACCGGCTATCGGCCGACACGCGAGGCCATCAGAGAGGGAACGATCAATGCCACGATGCGTCAATCACCCGTGAGGACACGAAAAAGGCAGCGACCCTGCCCCGTCCATAAGTTTTGGTAACGCATCATTGAGCCTAGAATCCGTTCGGTGCGCCTAGCGCAGCTTCGCTGGGAAAGTTAGGGTCTCCCGCCGAAGCGCCAAATGGGCGCTTTGCTCTCGAAATTGGGTTGTATGACGGTCCTGCAAAGCGGGCAGATTGTTCCCTCGGCCGCTGTAAGCCGGCTGGCCGACCCGGCTGGAGCCGAAAGCCAAGATGCGTTGAGGAACGAGCACGCGGCCAGCGAGCAGCGTCATAGCCTCACCGCGGCTGCTGCATTGAAGCCTTGCATACTAAATTACGACAGGCTCGCGCCGACACTATTTCACCAACCCTGGTGGCTCGAGATCGTTACGGGAGGCGATTACGGCATCGCCGTTTCGGAACAAGCCGGCAGAGTAGTCGGCAAATTTCCTTACGCCGTAAAGTGCGGGCCTGGCGGCACGCAGATTTGTGGCATGCCGCCAATGACGCATTTTCTCGGTCCAGGTATCGATGATGGCTCGGGTGCTGCTTGCAACCGGATCTTGAGACGGGCGCAAATTACGCGCGATCTCATCCGGCAATTGCCCGCCTCAAGCGGCTATTGGCAGAAACTGCATCGTGACACGCCGGAGACTCTGGCTTTTCTGGAACTGGGCTTCCAGACAGCCGTGCAATTCACCTTCGAGGTAGCACCCGCTGAACCGGCAATTCTCTGGCGCAACATGCGCGACAAGACGCGGAACGTAATTCGCAGGGCCGAAGAGCGGCATCGTGTGGTCGACATCGACGATTTCGACATGTTTGCACACACATACCTCGAAAATCTGAAAGCGCGGCACGAGCGTAGCTATTACGAGATGCCACTGATCCGTGCAGTTTGCGAAGCGACGACAAGGCGGGGCCATGGCCGTGTCATTGCCGCGGAAGACGGGACCGGCAATATTGTTGCTGCGATCTTCTATGTCTGGGATACTCAGGCGGCATATTACATGCTCTCAACGCGCAGCTCCGAAGCCGGCAACGGTGCAGTCAGCCTGCTTTTGTGGGAGGCAATGAAAGACATCGCCTCCCGCAACCTCATCTTCGATTTTGAAGGAGTGATTACCGCGGGAAGCGCCCTGTTCTTCACCGGCTTCGGCGGCCAGATCACGCCGCGCTATGTCGTGAGCAAGTTCACTGCCAGGCACAAACTCATAACCAATCTATATAAGCCGTTCCGCCGCACCGCAGTTGGAACATATCTCTGACACACAATACTTGCAGCACTCTGGTCGAAACCTGCTCCTGGACCATCAGCCGACCAGATGGGGTCACCGTCGGATTAAAGATGCTCGCTGAGGCAAAACGCTAGAACATTTCGCGGCAGGCGTTCCGGTTCAACAAGGTCGGAAAATGCGTTAGATATCCTTCGCCTGATCTTTGCCTGCCCCGTCGTGAAGCGGCGCCGACTCGCTCTGATGGCGGCCGGAGTCGAGAAGACCCTTGCTCTCTTCTTCCGTCACGCCCAGCGGCACACCCTCTTTCATGCCTGTCGACTCGTTGTGCAGATGTGGATCGTTGCGGTCGTCGGCCATGAATCTCCCCTGGGTATGATGGTGTCTCAACAGGCCGACGCCGCACGGGTTGCTTCGATCACCGCCTTGGCGACCCGCTCTGCGTCCGCATCCGACAGGTCGGGGTGGATTGGCAGGGCGAGGATTCTGGTCGCCAGATCTTCGGAAACAGGCAGCGCCCTGCCGCGATGATGGGGCGCATAAGCCGGCTGATGGTGCAAAGGTCGAGGATAATAGACGGCCGACGGCACGCCGCTGTCGCGCAGTGCAGCCTGAATGGCATCCCTCCGCACGTGATCTGGCAACAACACCGCATAGACCGCCCACGCTGAAACGCTGTCCGGAACCCGGACCGGCGTCTGCAACACGGCGCCCAGGGACCTGTCGTAAATTCTTGCAATCCGTTCGCGTGTTGTCAGTTCCTCATCGAACACGTCGAGCTTGGCAAGCAGAACGGCGGCCTGGAATGTATCCAGCCGCCCGTTCATGCCGGTGCGTAGAACCTCATAGCGACTCGCCCCTTCGCCGTGAGTTCGTAGGCTGCGGTAGAGCTCGGCACGTTCCGCCGAGTCGGTCAGCAACGCGCCGCCGTCACCATAACCACCAAGCGGCTTGCTCGGGAAAAAGCTGATTGCGGTTGCATCCGCCTCGCAGCCTAATTTGTGACCCGCAAGGCTGGCGCCGAAGCTTTGCGCGCAGTCATCCAGCAGGAACATATTTTCCGCTGCTGCTATCGTGCGCAATTCAAGCCAGGGCGCGGGTTGACCAAACAAATCCACTCCGATGATCGCGCGCGGTAGCAGCAGCCCCTGCGCCTTCACTGATGCTATTCTACGTTCCAGATCAATAGGGTTGATCTGGAACGTATGTGGATCGACATCGACGAACACCGGCGTCGCGCCGAGCACCAAAGGCACTTCAGCCGTTGCTGTATAGGTGAACGCCGGCAGGAATACGGCATGGCCGCGTCCAATCCCCTCAGCCATCATCGCAATCTGCAATGCATCGGTGCCCGAGCTTACGGTCACGCAATGTGCAGCGCCCGCATACGCCGCGAGCCGCTGTTCAAGCTCCCGCACTTCCGGGCCGAGCACGAACTGGCAGTGACTCAGCACCGACTCGAGCCTGGCACGTAAGGGAGTTTCGATCCGGCGTTGCTGTGCCGCGAGATCAAGAAAGGCGATAGGGTTCGTCATTCACCGCAATCATCATGAGGATAGTTGTGCCGCTTCGGCGGAAGCGTCCTGAATTGTCGCAGAAACGATTTCAGCGGACGCTGCACGTGAGAATTCCGGCACCAGGCTTTCAATCAAAGCAAGGGCTGCCGCAGTGTCGCCATTACGGCAGAGTGCTACGAGGCGATCGAGTGCACCACCCACAGCCATGAGGTCAACGGTCCGTGGCGCCGCGATCAGCAGACCGGGATGTCCGGTCGGTAGTGGCGGCTCTTGGCCGTGGAAGAGTTCTTCAAAGAGCTTCTCTCCCGGCCGCAGACCGGTAAACGAAATGTGCACATCCTTGTCGGGACGCAAGCCTGCGAGGCGGATCATCTGTCGCGCCAATTCGACGATGCGCACCGGCTTGCCCATGTCGAGAACAAAGATGCCGCCGTCGGCTCGTGCCCTGGTGTCCAGGCCGACCACGCTCGCCTGCAGCACCAGACTGACAGCCTCGCCCACCGTCATGAAGTAGCGTTGCATGTCGGGATGCGTGACGGTCAGCGGACCGCCATGTTCCAGCTGTCGCCGAAACAGTGGCACGACCGATCCTGTACTGCCGAGCACATTGCCGAAACGGACAGTGATGCACCGCATGCCCGAGCCGCGGGCTTCTCCAGCTTCCGTTAGGCCAGAGTCCCTTTTACCAGAGTCGATATCGAGCGCTTGGCAGTACATTTCAGCCAGGCGCTTCGACGCGCCCATGAGGCTGGTCGGGTTGACCGCTTTGTCCGTGGAAATCAACACCATCGCAGTCGCACCGGCCTCGGCTGCCGCGTCGGCCACGATCCGGGTGCCGGCTGCATTCGTCAGTAGACCTTCGACCGGATTGGCTTCCACCATCGGCACGTGCTTCAGCGCAGCTGCATGGAACACGATCTCGGGACAGGTCCTGGACATTACCCCAGCGATCCTCGACGTGTCTCGGATGTCGGCGATCACCGGTAATCGTGATGTCCCCGGATGGCTCTCGCCGAGCTCAAGGTCGATCTGCCAGAGCGCATACTCACTATGGTCAAGGAGTACAACGAGGCTCGGCTGCAGCGCCGCCACTTGGCGTGACAATTCGGAGCCGATGCTGCCACCGGCTCCGGTGACCAGTACCCGCCGTCCGGCGATCAGCCGTGCCATGCCCGCAAGATCGAGGTTCACCTGCGGCCGGTTCAACAGATCTTCGATCGCGACCGGTCGCAGCTCAATCTTCTCGGCATCGGTGAGCGCGGTCGGCTGCGGAGCCCGACGCACCGGCACACCCGCCTCCTCCGCATCCGCAATTAAGGCTGCAAGCGGCGCGCCGAGGAAGCTTGGCTCAGTAACAATGAGGCAAGTCGGCAGCCGGCCCTGCTTACGCAGGCGGGTCAGCACATCGGGCGTGTCGGCGACCGTGCCGAGTATCGGCAAGCCATTCATGCGCCGCCCGGTCTGCCTGCCCGATAGAGCGAGCAAACCGACAACCCGAAGCTTGGGCCCGGTACGCGATGCAGCGGCCCTGACGAAGCTGTCCGCTGCGGCGCCAGCACCTACGAGTAACGCAAGCTTCAGGTCTTGACCTCGGTGTTCGCCACGCGACCGGGTGCTGTAGAGCCGGTAGGCCAAGCGCGGCGACCCGAGCAGAACCATAAGAGTGAGAGCGTGGACGATCGGGAAGGTGATCGTCGGAAGGTGAAAGCCTGTGGCGATAAGCAGGCCGGAGAACAGCAGCGCGCAGGCGATGCTGCCACCCATGACACCAGCGAGGTCTGCAAGACCGGAGAAGCGCCAGTATTGTTGGGATAGCCGGAAGGGGAGGCCGCCTAGTAGCAGCGTGATCCCGCCGCTCGCCAGAAACCAAAGTGGATGCAGCAGGCCGCCACCCGGGTCGGCGATCCAGCGGGCGAGCGGCGCCGCGACGGCGGCAAGCGCTCCATCCACGGCGATATTGACCAGGATTCGCGCCAGGGAGCGTTGCGAGGATCTCACCGCGCCGGTTTAAGGCGATCCGGCGGTGCGTGGCCAGAGCCTCAAGGCTAAATGCGCCGAGAGCGCCGGCGGAGATGCATCCATGACAGCGAACATCGTCATCATGATCGGACTGGCCTGTCTCTCGGCAGTCCTTGTGCGGCTCATGATAGGAGTGGGGAGGCTCGACCGGCCCGGGCCGCGCAGTTCGCACGATCTGCCGACACCAAAGGGCGGCGGTGTCGGGGTCGCAATAGCGTTCATCGTCGGATCGATTACCTTCGCGCTGACCGACGGTCTGGCGAAAGGATCGCTTGGTATGCTCGCCGCCCTTTTGCTCGCCGCCGGCGGCCTTGCCGTCATCGCCTTCCTCGACGACCTTTTCGACTGGTCGTTCACCGTCAAGTTGGCAGCCCAAATCGTGGCAGCGGCTTTGATCGTTGCCGCAGGCTTCAGGATCGACGCCGCGACCGGTTGGTTGGACCGCGGCGTGCTCGCATTCCTCGCGATCTGCTGGCTTGCATTCGTCACCAATGCCATGAACTTCATTGATGGCCTGAACGGGCTGGCAAGCGGGGTGGCGCTGCTGGCAGCGGTATTCCTCGCCATGGCTGCCGCTCCAGATGGAACGATCCTGATTGCAGCGCCTGCGCTGGCACTTACTGCCGGGATCGCCGGCTTTCTGCCGTTCAATTATCCGAAGGCCCGGATCTTCATGGGCGACGTCGGAAGCCAACTTTGCGGTTTCGTGATCGGAGCGCTCGGCCTCCTGGCAGCTTCTTCGCCTGCCCCACCGAGCCAACGCATTCTCGTGCCAATGGTACTCAATGGCGTGCTGTTCGACGTCACCGTCACGCTTCTCAGGCGCTTAGCCCGGCGGTCCCGCATCACGGAGGCACACCGCGAGCACCTCTATCAGCTTGCCCAGAGGTCAGGGCTGAAGGCGTGGATGGTAACGCTGATCCACTGGGCGATGGCGGCCTGGGGCGGAGTGTGCGCTCTGTCGCTGATGCCTCAACCAGACTTGACGGCTTTTGCCGAGGCCATCTTAGCAGTTCTCGTTCCCCAACTGTTTTGGCTAAGCTACGTCGCGGCCCGCTGCCGAAAGGCAGCATTGCCTCAATAGGGGCACTAGCGGCCACTACCAAAAAGAAACGGAGCCTCACCACTGTGAAACCCCGCACACGAAGGCCAGTCGTCCCCGGAATTCAGCCGGCTCTGCTACGACGCTCCTCACCCGCACCGACGCCGCTCTTACGCGTCGTGGATGTCGCCTCGTTCATGATCGAGCGGAGGTCGCGTAGAAATGCCGCTCCCTTAAGTGTCCGCTGCACCAGAACACTGCGACGATCCATCGGGTCCACCTTCCGGCGCGCCAGATCGAGTTCGCCGAGACGGTCCAGCGCACGCGTGATTGCCGGCTTTGAAACATTAAGATCCGCTGCAAGCCCGCGGACAGTATGTGCACCTTCCTGCAGGTAGCACGTGAGGAACACGCCGAGCTGGCGTGCCGAAAGATCAGGACCATCGCGCCTCACCAGCGCTACGATCGTGTCCCGTAATATGCCAACCATCTGGTCGGCGTTTTGAGAAGCTGCCATGTCCATATCCTTTCAAAACCAGGGCTTAGACTTGGTCCCCGGTAGCTGCCCTGATCTCGACTCCGTGTCGAACCGCTATCGTTCTACGCGCCTAACGCAAAGAAAGTTCTAAGTTCTGCCCTATATGTTGCAATCAGCTGGAAAACATCCGCCCGCGATTATGAACAATCGTTGAGATAACCCGAAAAGCACTTCGAAGCGCCTGCGCTTCGCCGCCCTGCGGACGGCCTGGTCCAGCCTGATCATTCCATCCATACACATCGAAATGGCTCCAGCTAATACCTGGAGCGACGAATCGTTGCAAAAAAGGGCGGCTGTCACCGCTCCTGCGTGCGCTTTACCCGAAACGTTATTCAAATCAGCCGCGACTCCATCAAGCCAATAATTGTAACCCTCCCACAATGGCAGCCGCCACACGGGATCGTGTTCGGCGGCAGCAGCCTCTGCAAACATGCAGCTTAGGGCGTCGTCATTGCAAAACATGGCAGCAATGTCCGGACCAAGAGCCGTCCTGGCAGCACCCGTTAAGGTTGCGAAATCGATAAGAACGTCGGGTCTTGCGTCAGATGCTTCTGCCAGCAGGTCGCACAGGACAAGCCTTCCCTCCGCGTCCGTATTGCCCACCTCGACGGTCAAACCCCTGCGCGTTTTCAAAATATCCAGTGGGCGCATAGCATCTTCACCAATCGAATTCTCGACACAGCCCAGTCTCAGCTCAAGGCGAAGCGGAAGATCGGCCTCCATGATCATGCCCGCGAGACTTAACGCCGTTGCAGCACCTGCCATATCCTTCTTCATACGCAACATGCCGTCAGCACCCTTGATGCTGTAACCGCCGGTGTCGAAACACACCCCTTTTCCGCAAACCGATACGAATTTTGATTGATCATCCGACGCCGATCCACGCCAGCGCATGCTCACAACCGCCCCATCCCGAACCGATCCTTTCGATACCGAAAATACAGCCGGGTAGAGACTCCTCAATCGCTGCCCGGTTATCACATCTATGTGATACTCCGCGGAGTTGTCGCGTTTTCGCCGGCCGAGGACGTCTTTCCGCAACCAAGGCCAATGCAGCAGGACCCAGCATGTTCGCAGGTAAGTTCACCAGATCCCTGACCAGCCAAGCTGCTCGAACGGCAGCGACCGCGGCTCCGACATCGGGACCCTCCGGTAGCACAAGCCGCGCAAACGGGGCTTTTGCCGCGGTCTTTAGCTGATCAAACCGGTAGGCTCCTAGGCCGAAGCCCAAAACAGCGTCCGCGCAATTCGCCCCGGCGCCGACCAAGCGCCAGACGGTGCCGGCTGGCAGCAGGCCGGGTATGGCACCGTATGCCAGCGGGCCCGTCTTCGAACCAAGCCCGGCCACTGCGAGAGCAATGCCCTCAGGACCCGGCACCAGAGCCAGGCTGTTGGCTGAGGCACCGAAACCCAAGGCTTTAAGGAAGCGCGACTGACCAGGCTCCAAGCTGTCGAACCACGCCTCGAGCGAGTCCGGCCGCACGGCGTGGAGGGACAGGGCGCCCGCATCATCGTCGCAGAAGCAGTCCAACGGCCGGTCGTATTGTCCAGTGAGGTCTACCGTCATCGTCGAGGATCCCGTTTTTCATGGCCATGATGCCGGCGGTGACGCGGATGGAACACTTGCATTCAGCCGCCCGACGCCAAATCATCGCGCCATGTCGGGCGCCAACAATCGAGTCGGCAAAGACCTGTTCGCCCCCCGGGTGCGCGCGGTACTCGGCCCGACCAATACGGGCAAGACACACCTGGCCATAACCCGGATGCTGGCCCACTCGTCCGGCATCATAGGATTTCCGCTCCGGCTCCTCGCTCGCGAGAACTACGATCGCATGGTCGCCGCAAAGGGCGCCAAACACGTTGCCCTAATTACGGGCGAAGAGAAGATTGTCCCACCGGATGCACGATGGTTCTCGTGCACCGCCGAGGCCATGCCGCTGGACCGCCGCGTCGAGTTCCTGGCTGTCGACGAGATCCAGCTCTGCGCGGATCCTGACCGCGGACATATCTTCACGGACCGTCTACTGCACGCCCGCGGCCTCGTGGAAACCATGTTTCTGGGCGCCGAAACCATCCGCCCGCTTCTCCAGCGCCTGATCCCTCAAGCCGAGGTCGAAACCCGGCCGCGCCTGTCCCAGCTCACTTACGCCGGTGCCGTCAAGTTGGTGAAGCTGCCGCCGAGGAGTGCCATCGTGGCTTTCAGCGCGAGCGAGGTCTACGCCATCGCCGAGATGATCCGCCGTAGGCGCGGCGGTTGCGCCGTGGTGATGGGCCGGCTTTCGCCGCGGACCCGCAATGCGCAGGTCGCCCTATATCAAGACAAGGAGGTGGATTTTCTCGTCGCCACCGACGCCATCGGCATGGGCCTCAACATGGACGTCAACCATGTGGCCTTCGCCGGCATGCAGAAATTCGATGGACACCGGCCCCGGCGGCTCACCGCGGCCGAGGTCGCCCAGATCGGCGGTCGCGCCGGACGCGGCATGCGCGACGGGACATTCGGCACAACCGGCACCTGCCCTCCAATCCCCGATGAAATCGTCGAAGCCGTCGAAGCGCACGTCTTCGACTCCATCGAGAGCCTTGCCTGGCGCAACAGCGCGCTCGATTTCGCCAGTGTCGACGGGCTCCTCGATAGCCTGACCAAGGCGCCCCCTGCACCTGGCCTGATGCGCGGCAATGACGCGAGCGACCTCGAAACGCTGGCAGCTCTGGCCCGCGACCAGGAGGTGCGCCAGCTCGCTTGCGGCAGACGCAATGTCCGGCTGCTGTGGGAAGCCTGCCAGGTTCCCGATTTTCGCAAGATCACCGACGACAGCCACGTGCGGCTTTGTGCAAGGATCTTCGGTCATCTCGCCCGCAATCAACACCTGCCGCCAGAGTGGCTGGAACAGCAATTCGCAGCGTTAGCCGCTCTGGAAGGCGATATCGACACGCTCATGGCGCGTCTATCCGGCGTTCGGGTCTGGTCCTACATCGCCGCCAGAAGCGATTGGATCGACGATGAGGCATCCTGGCAGCAGCGCGCTCGCGACGTCGAGGACAAACTGTCCGACGTCCTGCACGAGCGGCTGACGGCTCGCTTTGTCGATCGTCGTGCCGCCCACCTGATGCGACGGCTCGAGGAGGCCGAAAGCGGCGATGAGTTGCTCTCCGCCGTGACAGCCCGCGGCGAAGTCGTGGTGGAAGGCCATTCCGTGGGGCACGTGGCTGGCTTCACGTTCCTGCCTGATCCCGTGGCTGAAGGACCCGAGAAACGCCTCGTCCTTCGCGCCGCGAGGCGCTCTCTGCGCGAGGAGATGCCGCGGCGGATTGGCCTGCTGGAACAATCGCCGGACACCGCCTTCGCACTAACTCCGGCCCACTTCGTGACGTGGCATGATGTGCCGGTCGCTCGCCTGCGTGCCGGCCCCTTGTTAACGAAGCCACAGATCGAAGTCTCAGACAGCGAATTTCTCGATGGAGTTCAACGCGAGCGCATCCGGCTGCGCCTGCAGCTCTGGTTGGACGGCACCATCAATCGCGAACTGGCGCCCCTCTTCAAGGCAGTGGAGCGCGCCCGACTCGACCCTGAGCTTAGGGGCCCCGTTCACCGGCTGCTCGAAAACGGCGGCGTCGTTCCCGGCGCTACCGAAACCGACATCCCGCCGGCACTGCGCGGCAAGCTTAAGAGCCTGGGCGTCCGCGCGGGGCGTTTCGCCCTGTTCATCCCGGAAATGCTGAAGCCTAAGGCAACGCTAATGCGCGCTCAACTCACGGCGCTGCGTGAGGGGGTCGTCTGCCCGACGCTGCCAGCCGCCTCCCTCGTCTCCTACACGCCAGCCTTCGATCAAGAGGCCGCCTTTCTGGCAAAGCTCGGCTGGATGCCGGCAGGCCCCGCGTTGCTGCGCCTCGACATCGCGGAGGCGGTCGCCGCCGAGTTGAGCTTCATAACACGCGCTCGTCCGGCGGCGTTGGCCGCCGAAATCGCCGGACGCCTCGGCACACGAGCGGAAATGCTGCCGGTCGTGCTGCGCGCTCTAGGCATGCGCCTGGTACCGTCGCCCGCCCTCGGAGCAGACACATATGGACCTTCGCCGCCCCCTATGGTCGAGGCCATACGGAAGACCGTTCCGAAACTTCCCCCAGCCCCGGCGGCGCCCCCCGACCACCCGTTCGCGGCCCTTGCAGCGTTTCGGCGCTAAGGCGGCTACTCATCGCGGTGCCGAAGCACGACGATCTCCCCGCGCCAGGAGCCGGCTACCAGCGGCTCGACAAATGGCTCTGGTGCGCCCGTTTCGCCTCCGGCCGGTCGGACTGTGTCCAAATGGTCGAAAGCGGGCTGGTCCGGATCAACCGGCAGCCCACAAACAAGCCGCACGCCAAAGTCCGCATTGGCGACGTCCTGACGCTGCCGCTCTATTCTGGAGTGCGCGTCGTGGAGATACGCGCCTTGTCCGAGCGGCGCGGTCCAGCGCCGCAAGCACGCGACCTCTATAAGGACCATGAAGCTGATCCCCGCACTTCATAGGAAGTGCGTTGTCAGACGCTCAAATGAAGTGCGGCGGCGTTCTTCAGGTGCAGGTCAGCCGCCCGGCGCACGTCTTGCGCACCACGGCAATCACCGTCATATCGCGGCATTACGCGCCACTGGAGATGATTGACGATGACCTACGTGGTCACCGAGAACTGCATCCGCTGCAAATACATGGATTGCGTAGAAGTGTGTCCCGTGGACTGCTTTTACGTCGGTGAAAACATGCTCGTCATCAATCCTGACGAGTGCATCGACTGTGGCGTTTGCGAGCCCGAATGCCCTGCCGAGGCGATCGTGCCCGACAGCGATGGCAAGGCCGCCGCTTGGCTTGAGCAGAACCGCCAGTTCTCCGTTCAGTGGCCCAACATCACGCGCAAGGGCGAAGCCCCGGCGGATGCCGATGAATGGAAGGACAAGCCAGGAAAGACGGCGATGTTCTCGCCGGAGCCTGGAACGCCCTGAAGTTTTGAGGCACCGGAGCGCTGCCGTCCCACGCCGCCGCAAGCGTGCCGCAATGGGCATGACGGAGGCGCAACTCTGTGGTATGAAGCGGTTCTCGAGACACTGAACCCATTGGACTCGTTTCGTCGGGGTTCAAGACCACATCACCAGTGGCCGGATGCATCCGCACCCTCCTTGGTTCGCGGAGCTGTGCCATATGGCGCGGCATGAGATGCCAGCCAAACAGGAGTTGCTCAAGCAAGTGCCCAGTAAGTCCGCAACCGCCAAGAAGCCGGTATCGACTGACGACCTTCTGGAGACCGATGTGCAGCCGGGTGAGGCCGACGAGACCGTCACTCCTGCAGAAGTCATTTCGGGTGAGGCGCCTGCCGAAGCTGAAGTAGATGACGCCGAGGAGGGTGAAGAGGCCGATGAACCGGTCCGCTCGCCTCGTGCGGCGAACGAGGGCGGCTCGCCGGTACCCACCATGAACCATACGCTTGGCCGGCCGGGCATGTCGCCAGGCGGTCGTGTCATGCCGCCGCCGCGCGCCATGGCGAAAGCAGAGAATTTCGAAGAAGGCGATCATGTCGTCTATCCCACGCACGGCGTGGGCAAGGTCGAACGCATTGCCACTGAGGAGATCGCCGGCCACAAGCTGGAACTGATCCATATCACGTTCGAGGAAAACCGGATG
>CAZZVF010000037.1:0-14908 GCA_964657355.1 uncultured Buchnera sp. | reverse complement strand
CCAGGCTGTCATTCGTCGATGCATTCACCGCAACGATGCCCCCGGAGAACCATTACCGATGTCAAGCCTGAGAGAACGCACGCGATCGTTCGCCACAGTCGCGGCCTACATCAGGGCAGAGGGCGGAATCGCCGCCCTGCTGAATGACACGCGTGAACGCTGCAGCGCCTTTGTCACCGGCTTCCAAAACCGGTTCACCGTCAATGATGCAAATCCGATGCAGTTGCTTGGGCTGGCCGATGTCGCTGCAAAGGCGGGCGATCGCGCTCTGGTACAGATGGCCCTCGATACGGTCATCGCATCCGGCACATGCGCTCATCTCGCCCATTACAAGCTCGGCCGCACCGCATTGGCGGCGAGCAAGCCCGAGACGGCGACAAAGCACTTCAGGAAGGCCGTGGAACTCGAGGCCGACTTTCCCCCTGCCTGGATGGGTTGGGCCCGCGCCGACCACACGCAGGGCAACCTCATGGGCGCGGTTGAAAAGGCCCGCAGGTTCGCATCCTTCAACGCACGCCCGACCGGCAAGGAGGACTTTGCAGTCGTTGCCTCACTCGCCGACTTTGCGTTCGAGGCGAATGACCGGGAAGCGAGCCTCCCTTTGTTCCGCTTGCTCGAGCAATTCGATAAAGCTCGTCCACGCGACAGGCTCCGCATTGCCGAATGCCTAATCACCGACAAGAAATATGGCGAAGCACTCGTCCTGCTGATCGACCTCGCTGCTTCAGGCTATGCGGAACCATGGTGTGACCGGGCGATGGCGATGTGCCTGGGCCAACTCGGTCGCCACAGGGAAGCGATGGAGCGCGCTGAATATGCGGTACGCGCCCGGCCCGACAACGCAGGCTTCATGGCCACCTACCTCGAAGTCGTTGCGCGCTCCCGGGACCTGGATCTGCTCAAGCACGCAGTGACTGCAGGGCCGGCACTGGAAAATTCGGCCGCCCGAACGGAGCTGCAGGCGCGGATGCTGGCACTCGGTGGCGACATAAAAGCGGCTGCGGCACTCCTTGCCGACTCACAATTCACTACGGCCGGCCGGCTCTTCCAGGTTAGCATCGACATCGCCTATCAGGCCTTTGCGGCCGGCCACGCGGAACTCGCTCATCGCCTCGCCACGATCCTCAGCCGCCTCGCTCCCGAAGACATCCGCACTAGTATTCTCCGGCTCGACATCTATTTTCGTGAACAGGAGTGGGAGTTGGCAGCTTCGCTCGTTGCAGCCCTTTCGCCCGAACAGGCCGACTTACCGGCAGTCCTGTTGAAGCGATACGAGCTTGCAAGTTTCATGCGCTCGGACAGCGAGGCGGAGCGGCTCTGGGCCCAGCTGTCGCACCAGGCTGCGGACAACAAATTCCTCGTCGTCTCCCGCATGCGACAGCTCGCGGAACATAAACGATGGGACGAGCTTGTCGACCTCACTCTCGGCTGGCTCGACCACGAGTTCAACTATGCGCAGATCGGCTACGTCATATTCCGGGCAGCACAGATGACGGCGCGGCAGAAGCCGCTGCTTGCGGCTGTCGAGGCACTCGAAAACTGGCAGATGGCGGGCGGTCTGGTTAGGCTCCACAACGCGCTTCTGGCCGATGGCGCAACCACCTTGCACGGCCTCGATGCGGCACTCGCCAGCCCTACCCTGATGCGCGATGCGACGCTCTACCGGGCGCTCGCGACAAGGCGTAAGGTCATGGCATGCGCATCGATGCCGAAGCGTCGGGGCGCGCTGTTTCTATGCACCGACAGGACGTATCTCTGCTCAACCTTCGTCGCCTTGCACAGTGCAGTCGGCAATTTCGGCCGTCTCGCGCTCGATGTTTTCCTTATCGTCGATGACGACCTAGTCCAGGCAGCAGCGGACTGCGCGAACGCCTACCGTGAAGCCGGCATCGTTGTGACAATCGTTCCGACAAGCGAGATCGTTGCCGACGCCGCGGCGCTCAATCCCGAATACGGCCTCTTCACGAGCGGCCACGTGCTGTCATCCGCCGCCTATTATCGGATCTTCTTTGCGCAACACCTCGCCCGAGCAGGCCTTCATGACAGGGCACTCTATATCGATAGCGATGTGCTCGTCCTGCACGAGCTGGACGATCTACTGAACGCCGCGATGCGAGATCGTCCAATCGCCGCTCGCCTGGAAACGCCGCGCCCGGAAGTGCGTCGCGCCACCAAGTTGCATGGCATGGAGGACGGAAGCTACTTCAACTCCGGTGTCATTCTGTTCGATCTGCGCCACCCGGAGCTTGCGGCCGGCCTCAACCATGCCGTGGCCTGCATAGAAGACGAAACCACAATCCTGCTGTTCCATGACCAATGTGCATTGAACCTGGGTTTCCGCGGCAAGGTGGCACCGCTCGAACTAGGCTGGAACTGGCCGGTCGGCGAAGCGACACGCAAGGTGGACGTGTCGCCAGAAGCCGGCATCCTGCATTTCCTCGACCGGCCGAAACCGTGGAGTGCCGCTTACGGCGGCGAATGCTCTGCGCTTTGGTTCGACGGATGGCGCCGCCTGTCTGAAACCGTCGGCTGTGCGGCGGCAATGTCACTGATGGAATTATCGGCCGCGTAACCCCACGCGCCATAGGCGTCGGCCGGTCTCTGCTCAGGCAATCTCCAGCAGCGCCGATGCAGTGTGGGTTTGGCCATATTCGTCGCGTGCCCTCACTGCGAGAAGATGGGCCCCTGCAAAAAATTCTCCGGAAGTGTCATCTGCCAGACAGGCGACGGCTGCTCAGGCTTGACCCACGGCTTGATGGTGCACCGTCCACGCTCTACGTGCTCTTCGAAAGACGTAATACGTGTGCGCCTGGTCGTGCGTTCGAGCCACAATTATTGTGAACTTTTGATGTCATCCCGGCCCACGTGGCCTGCAATACCTTGGGCGGGCGCAGGATCTCACACAAAGGCGTTTGATGCTCATCTCGCCAGCGTCGCTTTGGCCTGCGAGATTGATGTCGACCGTCCATGTCGAAGAGTCAGGTGATCGCATGACCCGCAAGCCCCATAGTTCGTCCGGTTCCCATAAGCCGCATGCAGGGACACGAGCCCCTGGCGGCGGCACCGCTCCTTACAGCGTGCCGACCGACCCCGCGTCCCCCATCGACAACACGAAGGCGCATGACGTGGGGGCACCGGTGTTCAGCCAGCCGGATGCGAGCGTCGACCCGACGCAGTTCGTTGTGAACCATCCATCCGACGCACAGATCTACAAGGAGCTGGACGCGCTCAACGCGCAGCACGCCCTGCAGCCGATCCCGTTTCCGGCCCCGCGTGGTTTGCCCGAACCGGTGCTCACATTGGTTGCTGTGCTGGGGCCCAGCGGCACAGCTGCCGACACCGCAGCCACCCGGGCCGGCCGGATCGTATTCCACTGCGTTGGCGATACCGGAAATACGCGCGGGCCCGATCCACAGAACCTTGTCGCCGACAAGATGGTTTCGGACTTCGATGAGGCCGACCCGGCAGACAAGCCGCTGTTCTATTTCCACCTCGGTGACGTCATCTACAATTTCGGCGAGGCGAAATATTATTATGACCAGTTCTACGATCCTTACCGGGATTACCCGGCGCCGATCATCGCACTGGCCGGCAACCACGACGGGATGGTGGTGCCTGGTTCCACCACGGTGACGCTTGCCGCCTTCCTCGACAATTTTTGTGCGGACACGTTCCGGATTGCACCGCAGGCCGGTGGCCTCTCGCGCACGGCCCAGATCCAGCCTGGCGTGTTCTTCACCTTCGAGGCGCCCTTTGTGCGCATTCTCGCGCTCTACAGCAACACGCTGGAAGATCCGGGGGTAATCTCCTCACAGAACGGCACCTATCCGGAGTTGGACGACAGCCAGCTTGACTACCTGACGGCCGCGCTGAAACGGGTGAAGGCGGAAAACTACGCAGGCGCACTGATCATCGCGCACCACCACCCCGCCTACACGGCCGGCGCGAAGCATGGCTGGAGCATGGAAATGACGGCGCAGATCGATGCCATCTGCGAGGCGCAGGGAATTTGGCCACACGCCGTACTGTCGGCCCATGCGCATAACTACCAGCGCTTTACCAGGCTGAGAGGGGAGGCGATGGTCCCTTATCTCATTGCCGGCGGCGGCGGACACGGCCTGGGCAAACTCGCAAAAAAGGGCGGCGCGCTGCGTGTGCCTATGACCGTGCAACCAGCGGCGAGCGGGCAGGATCAGGTCGTGCTCGAGAGCTACGACGATCAGGATTACGGTTATCTCCGCATCGTTGTCTCGGCTTCCCAGCTCACCATCGAATATCACCCCGCGAGCGACGGTTCAGCGGCAAAGACGCCCGACGACAGCGTCACGATCGATCTGGCCACACGACGGATTGTTCGCGGGCTCAGCTGACAGGATGGAACGCCTGCCTTTCTGGAGAAAGGCAGCAAAGGACTTTTAGACGGCGGTCGCGCCGCTTTCTCGGCCTATCGACTAGGTACGAACCGAAAAGGCTCGCGGCCGGCAACAAAAGGGCGGTCACCGTGATGACCGCCCTCTTTGTCAGAAGCTGAGTCCGCGTTGATTAGCGGCCGAGCTTGCTGCAGGCGACTGTGTCTTCGATGTCCAGGCGGTTGCCGCTCTGGTTGCCGAGGATGTTGTTGGTAATGACGGTGAGGAAGCCGGCCGCTTTGGTGAGCTTCAGCGCGATGTAGCCGTTGTTGGACTGCACCGTCTTGTAAGCCGTCACGTTGTAATGATCCTTCAGGAAAGCCTTCAGGCTCGTGGCGACTGTCTTCGTCGCGTAGCACTGCGCCAGATCGAACGTCGTGTAGCCGACCACGGGGTAGCCGGTGCTGGTGGTCTGGATCAACGGAACATACTTCGAAGGATCGGCAAGATCCGTCGAAGTCTTTGGCGGCGTCAGGTTCTGACCCGACAGCGCGTTGTTCAGGCCGCTCGTGATGTTGGCGTTCGACGGTGTGTAGGCAATTCCGTTGCTTGAGTTGACCACACTGCCGACAACCAGCTTGCTCTTGCTGCCATCGCCAAGCGTTGCGTTGCTGTTCGGATCGATCGTGGTGAAGTCGGGCGTCAGATACGCGGTGGCCGAAGTGACGCTGGCGCCGCCCAGACCGGACAGGTAGTTGGCGATGCCGCTGCTGCCATTCTCAGGCTGGAAGTTGTTCGGAGTGTAGTAGGTGACGCCGCTGACGACGAACGGCTTCTGGAAGATGCCGGACTGGGTCGTCGGGAATATCGCGGCAAAATTTGTCGTGGCGGAAAGCGTCACGCCGGCCGGCGGTGCGTTGGCGCCGGTGCAGACGCTGGCGAGGTGGTTCAGCACTAGGAACGACGTGCCGGAGCCGTCGCCGCGGAACACCACAGTGATCGGACCGGCAGCGACCTTGCTCGCGAAGCTGGTCTGGCTCCAGTCGGTGATGCCGCCGGTGAACACGTTGCAAAGGTCATGATCGGTGAAGGCAACCACGCCGTTGCCCTTGACCGTCGAATTGACCACTGGAAATGCCACGCCAACGCCCATGGAAGGAACCTGGATCAGGTCACCGGAGACTGCCTTGCCGAACGGCAGGCTGGCCCAGCTGCTGATCTGCGTGGCGCTCAGCGTGGCGTCGGATGCACCATACGCAACCGCGTTCGCGCCGCCGCCGGTCGTGCAGGTTGCTGTACCGGTCAACACCTTGCTGCTGTTGCAGGTGTTGTCGTTGTTGAGAAACGAAAGCTGGCCGGTGCCGGAGCCGGACGCCCAATACGTGGTCGTGCCGCCGTTCGGGTTGTTGTTCAGGAACTGCGCGGACGGGCTGGCTGCGTTGTACTTCGCGAATTCCGTGAAATAGTCGAATTCCGCGAGAGTGGAACCGCCGCCGGTAACGGTCGTAGGAGCCTGGGCGAAGGCACCGGTCGAAAGGCAGGCGAGAGCGGCCGCGGATGCGGCGCCCAGCAAATGCGAGCGTACCATAGAGATTCCCCTTGTGAGCAAGACCGGCCTCTTCCAGGTCGGCTGGGCTGGGTGGTACCAGAACGCGATGACAATATCGTGACGGTTATTTGATCAATAAGTGATGGTTCCGTGACTGTCTCGACTGCGTTCGTCGAAGTTGAAAAACATAAATGCTGGTTGTAAAAACTTACCAGCGGCCGAACAAAGCGGCGGCGCTGCCCACTCTTGTCGGCAAGCAGTTTCGCGCCGGTGAAAGTTTCACGGATCTGTAACGTGAACGGTCTGGCTGCGCAGACTGCCGGATGGCATTAAGCGCGCCTACGACGATGACAGGCCGCTCCTTAGTGTATTCGACGACCTGCCGGCTTTGGCGCGCAGCGATCACCGCATCGATCGGCCTTGGCATCCTTGCAAGTGGGCTGGTCGCCCCCCGTGCGCATGCAAATTCCGTTGCTGCGCCTCGAACTCACGCGCCTTTCGATCTCAATGAAATCCGCGTCGAAGGCTCCACCGTGTTGCCGCAGGAGCAGGTCGAGGAGGTGGTCTATCCGTATCTCGGTCCCGCCCGGAATGCGTCTGACGTGGAACGCGCCCGCGCTGCACTCGAGGATGCCTACCAGAAAGCCGGATTCGCCACCGTATCCGTCACGATCCCACCGCAACGCATCAGCCAGAGCAACGGCATCATAACGATGCAGGTGATTGAGCGACGCGTCGAGCGGCTTCGCGTCGTCGGCAGCCGCTACTTCGTGCCGAACGCCGTGCGGGACGCTGCGCCGTCGCTCGCGCCGGGCACCGTTCCCAACATGCATCGCGTGGCGAACGATCTGCTGGGTTTGAACCAGTTGCCGGACAGAACCGTGCAACCCTCACTCAAGCCGGGGCGGAGTCCTGACACGGTGGACGTCGATCTGAACGTCACCGACAAGTTTCCGCTGCATGGCTCTATCGAATTGAATAACCGCTACAACGCCGACACGACGCCGCTCAGGCTGAACGCCTCGCTCACCTACGACAACTTCTTCCAGCGCGGCGACTCCGGGACGCTCACCTACCAGGTTGCACCCGAGAACGTGCAGGATGCGGAGGTGACATCGGTATCGTATCTTTTCCACATACCGGCATCGCACCTGTCGCTGCTGATGAGTTACCTGCACTCGAACAGCAACGTCACGGCACTGGGCTCGACGGATGTCGCCGGACGCGGTACGAGTGCGGGGTTCAGGCTGCTGGTGCCGCTCGGCAGCACTGCGAATTTCAGCCATTCTGCTTCGTTCGGTTGGGACTACAAGCGCTATTACGAGCTCGACACCTTCCTGACCACCAACCAGCTCACCTCCGCGCCGATCACCTATTATCCGCTGTCGGCAAGCTATGCCGCGAACTGGACCGGTGCGCGCTCCAGCACGGACTTCACCGTCGGTCTCGAATTCGGCCTGGACGGATTCGGCAGCAATACCCAGCAATTCGACAACAAGGCCTATAATGCACCGCCGGGTTTCGCGATTGCGCGTGCCAGCGCTACGCGCGAACAGGACCTGCCGCACGATGTTCAGCTCTGGGGCCAGTTGGCCGGACAGCTGACCAATACACCACTCGTGTCCAGCGAGCAGCTGAGCGCCGGCGGTCTCGACTCTGTGCGGGGCTATCTCGAGGCTGAAACGCTCGGTGACTCCGGTGCGACATTGCAGACGGAATTGCGCAGCCCGTCGTTGGCAAAATACATCGGTGGGCCAGTCAAGACCTGGCGCCTCCATGCATTCTACGACAACGCCATCGTCGGCCTCACCACGCCGTTGGTCGGCCAGCGCGGTTCTTACGAAATCTCGTCCGTCGGCGTCGGCACCCGCGTCAATTTGTGGGGCTACCTGAACGGCACGCTGCAAGACGCCCAGGCCCTCGCAACCGGGCCAAATACCAAGGCGGGCACGAACCGCGTGTTGTTCCGCCTGAACGGGGAGTTTTAGATCATGACGCCAGGCTCTTGCATTCGGAGGATGCGTCTGAACCGAGCTTTCCGCGTAATGTCAGGCCAATTACCTGCATTATCGTTGGCCGTGCTGCTGTTCATGACCCTCGGCGCCACGGCCGCGCATGCGGCATGGTGGAATTCCGACTGGCAATATCGCGTGAAGATCGATGCGGATGCCGGGCCGAAAGGCGCCAATGTCGGCGAGAAGATCGGCCGCACGCAAATCCTCGTCCGCCTGCTGGCGAACAACTTCAAGTTCGACAGCGCCAAGCAGGATGGCAGCGACATCCGCTTCGTCGCGTCCGATGACCGGACACCGCTGCACTACCATATCGAAAAATGGGACGGCCTGGTCGATCAGGTGGCACTCATCTGGGTCGACGTGCCGGATCTCGCACCGGGCGCTACTTCCAGCATCACGATGTACTGGGGCAACGCCAAGGCAAATGACGCCTCCGACAGCAAGGCGACGTATGATGCGGACCAGCTGCTGGTCTGGCATTTCGCGGACGAGAACGGGCTGCCGAAGGATGCGACGGCGTACGCCAACAATGCGCTTACACCCGACAAGCGCGACGAAGCCGGCATTATCGGGTTCGGCGCGAAACTGGATGGATCGGCGCCGATCGGCGTCGCACCGAACCCGACTTTGAACGTCGCTGCGGCCGAGCCCTACACTTGGCAACTCTGGGTCAAGCCGACGCCACCGACACAAAATTCCGTGCTGTTCGATCAGGCCGATGCGGGTGGTGCGGCGGGGCTGCAGGTGGGGTTACAGGGCGGCATCCCGTTCGTGGCCGTGCGCGGTGCCGCGAGCCTGCGCGCCCAGGCTGTCTCGCCGCTGGTGGCCGACAGCTGGCATCTGTTGACCGTCACGGCTAGCGCCGACCACATCCTGCTCTATGTCGATGGCGTGAAAGCCGGCGAAGCGGCCGGCGCATTGCCTGCCATCCAGGGACCCGCATCACTCGGCGGTATTGCCGGTTCGGCCAACCCGGCCCCGGCGGCAGGTGCAGCAAATTTTCAAGGCGAAATCGACGAACTCCAGATTAGCAAGGCGACCCGGCTGCCCGGCGCGATCATGATTGCCGATCGCACACAAGGGCCGCAGGCGAACCTCCTGACGTTCGAGAATCCCGAACAGGCGAGCAGCTTCGGCTCCGGTTATTTCGGCATCATCCTGCGTTCGGTGACGACGGACGCGTGGGTCGTCATCGGCATCCTCGGCATCATGCTCGCAGTGTCGTGGATCGTGATGGCGCTCAAGGGCCTCTATGTCGGAAAGGTTTCCGGCGCCAACCGACGCTTTCGCGTTGTGCTGCGCGAGCTTGGCAAGCGTTCCGCCGGCGAATTGCTGCCGGGCCTTCCCAAGGAGCAGATCCGCGGCGTGTCGGCCTCGCCCTTGTTCCGGGTTTATGACGTAGGCCAGCGCGAAGTGAACGAGCGGCTCGCCGGTGGACGGGTGACCGCCGACGGTCAGATCGCTCCCCAATCCCTCGCCGCTATCCGCTCCGCCATGGACGCGCAGATGGTCCGCGAGACGCAGAAGCTGAACAACCAGATGGTATTTCTCACCATCGCGATCTCCGGAGGTCCGTTCGTCGGACTACTGGGCACGGTGATCGGTGTCATGATCACGTTCGCGGCCATCGCCGCCGCCGGCGACGTGAACGTGAATTCGATCGCGCCTGGTATTTCCGCGGCACTGCTCGCCACCGCCTGCGGCATGTTCGTCGCCATTCCGGCCCTGTTCGGCTACAATTATTTTCAGACTCGCATCAAGACGGTGACCACCGAAATGGTGGTGTTCGTCGACGAGGTCGTGACCCGGATTGCCGAAGGCGATCTCGGTTTGCGCCGCACCCAGCCCGGGGAATGATCGCTCATGCAGATCAATGACGACAAACCCTATGACGACATCAACATCACCCCGATGCTCGACCTCGCCTATGTGCTGGTCGTCATCTTCATCATCATGACAACGGCGTCCGTGCAGGGCGTCAAGGTCGACCTGCCAAAGGGCAGTTCCACGGTGTCGCTCGCGGTCCCGAAGACGAAAGTGATTTCCGTCTCGAATTCCGGCCAAGTGTTCATCGACGCCATTCCGGTCAGCCTCGCCGAACTGGAAGCCAAGCTGCGCGATGCGAAAGCCGTGACGCCCGACCTCCCCGTCGTGCTCAAGGGCGACCGCGGCGTGCAATATGAGAAGATCATGAACGTACTCGATCTGTGCGGGCATGTCGGCATCAGCTCGATAGGGCTGGCGGCTCAGCGTACGCCGGGAACCTGACAGTGTTCGACGAGCAGCCCGACCGCTACGAGGACGACCAGCCGGCCTGGAAGCGGATCGGTGTGCCCGCTGGTTTAATTCTGTCCGTCTGCAGCGTTGGTGCACTAGCCTACGTTTTGCTGAAGCCGTCGGGCGGTCCCGCGCCGCGCCCGCACATGGAACAGCACATCACGCAGGTGCAGCTGCCGCCGCCACCACCGCCGCCGCCGCCAAAGCCGCAGCCTGAACCGCCGAAGAAGCAGATGGAAAAGCCGAAGGAGCAGGCGCCGTCGCCGCAGAAGGCAAGCATTCCGAAAGCCACGCCCAAGATTCCGTCGCCGCCTGCTGCGGTGACGACCTCGATCCAGGGCAACGGCCCGGGCTCGCTGGCCAACGGCAATGGCGGCGGTGGCGACTGCATTGGCAGCGGCTGCGGTACAGGCGACGGTGGCGGTGGCGACAACGACGCCTACTACGCAAACGTCATGAAGTCGCAGATCGAAGCCGCCATCAGGCAGGATGAGAAACTCAGATTTGCCCGCTATCGCCTGAAGGTCGCCGTCGTGCTGGATGGCGCCGGCCATGTCGCACGGGCGACGGTGCAGAGTTTCTCAGGTGACTCCGAGGTCGAGCAGGAGTTGCGGCGCGTGCTGCTCACGGTCGGAACGAACGACACGCCGCCGCAGGATGTCGTTCGCAAGACGTTTACCATCAGTATTGTCGAACATGTCTGATTGCCGAACAACGATTGCAGGATTGACACGATGAGCGCTGTTTGCGGTTCCTGGTTGGCGCGATCGGCGCTGGCGTCGTCACTGGCGGGGTGCGTCCTGGGCCTCACGGCGCCCGCGCACGCCGATGAGCAAACGGTGAAGCTGATCCAGTTGCTGATCCAGAAGGGCATTCTTTCGCAGCGCCAGGCCGGCGACCTGCTGGCTGAAACCGGTGCCGCTTCGGCTCCGGGCACGCCGGCGGCCCGGCATAAACGTGGCATCGCCACTCACGCCGCTCCTGTGGCGGTTGCAGACGAGGCGCCGCCAACGCAGAAGCAGGGCGAGATCCGTGTCACCTATGTGCCGCAATTCGTGCGCAAGCAGATTGCCGACGAGGTGCGCTCGGAGGTGATGAACGAAACGCAGCAGGAAGGCTGGGCCGCGCCAAATGCGCTACCGGAATGGACCAAGCGATTCCAGCTCTACGGCGATTTGCGTGCGCGTTACGAGCGCGACAGCTTCGACAAGAACAATTACAATCAGTTTGTTAATTTTGCCTCGATCAATAACGGTTCCGCATTTGACGCCAACAATTACGGAGCGGGCTCTCTGACGCAGGGGAATCCGCCGTTCCTGAACACGACCGAGGACCGCGACCGTGCAAGGGTGCGCGCCCGGATCGGAGTCAAAGCCTTTATCGATGATGGCCTCACGGCGGACATCCGCATCAGCACCGGCTCCGACCAGGGGCCCGTCACCCCGAACCAGACCTTGGGCCAGCCCGGCGATTTTGGAAAATACGCCGTCTATATCGATCGCGCGAACTTCGCCTATACCGGCGTGCCGGGCCTTTCGCTTTACGCCGGACGCTTCAACGATCCGTTTTTCGCGACCGACCTGATTTTCTACAGCGAGCTTGGCTTCGACGGCGTCGCCGGATCGTACGAGCACGCGATCACGGATACGACGAGTGCGTTCGTCACCGGCGGAGCGTTTCCCGTGCTGAACAGCGCGTTCGACTTCTCGACCAATTCCGACGTGAAATTCGGCAGCGACAACGCCTACATGCTCGCAGTGCAGGGCGGCGGCCAATGGCGCGCCCGTCCGGACCTTCTTGCAAAACTCGGTGTCGGCTTTTTCGACTTTACCGGTCTTCAAGGTGCGGTGTCGCGTCCCTGTGAGCCGCAACTCGCCGGCGCTTACTATTGCGACACGGATAACACCCGCTTTCCGTTCCAACAGTTCGGCAACACGGTCTATGCCATCCGCAGCATCGTCAACACGCCTAATGCGGTGAACCCAGTCAATCCGCAGTATTATGGCCTGGCCTCGAAATTCTCGGTGCTCGAAGTGCATCCGCGCGTCGAGATCACATCATACCACCCGGTCGACGTCATGCTCGAGGGCGAGTACCTGAAGAACCTCGCATTCAATCGCGACGCCATCCTGGCGCATGGCCCGAGCCAAGGTCCTATCGGGCCGGTCAACAATCTCGGCAATAACGGCTATTACCAGGGTGGTGACACCGGATGGATGGTCAAAGGCACCGTCGGTAATCTGGTCGTGCACAACAGGTGGGACTGGAACCTGACGGCGGCTTACAAATATCTCGAATCCGATGCGACCCTCGATTCTATCAACGATGCCGACTTCCATCTCGGCGGCACCAACGCGCAAGGTTATATCCTGACCGGCAGCCTCGGCCTCGCAAAGGACACGATGCTCTCGCTGCGCTGGTTCAGCGCCCAGCAGGTGTCGGGACCGAAATACGGCAACGATGTCCTGCAGCTAGACCTGCAGTCGAGCTTCTGAGCCATGCGCGAGCTCATCTACTTGGGAGTGGCCGCCTTAACCCTGCTCACGGCGCCCGCCTGTCGGGCAGACGAGGCGCCGGAGGACCGGTTACGGGATGCACTGCGACAATCCATCACCCAGATGCGCGCGGCCCAGGATCAGGCGGCGCAAGCACAGGCCGAGCTGCAAAAGGCCGTCGCCGACAGGGCGGCGTTGCAGACTGAGCTGGATGCAGCGAAAGCGCGCCAAGCCCAGGTGGGTTCGACGCCGGCCGCCAAGCCCGAGCAGGTTGCCGCTCTGCAAGCCGGCCTCCTCGCGGCGAAGCAGCAGAACGCCGCCTTGCAACAGGGTTTGGCAAAGTATCAATCGGCCTATCAGTCTTTGGTAAACAAGGCCGGCGCCGCCGACGCCGAAAGCCGCACGGCACAGGCGGCGTTGAAGGCCAATGGCGGTGCGCTGGAAACCTGCAAGGCGACCAACAAGCGCCTGATAGATGTTTCCGAACAAGTGCTCCATCTCTACGAATCGCAGGATTTCCGTCAGCTGCTCCTGAGGAGCTATGAGCCGCTGATCGGTTCTGCGAAGGTGCGCCTGCAGAATCTCGTGCAGGACTATGATGACAAGATCCGCGACCAGGAATATGTGCCGGCAGCGACGCGGCGCTGACATATCGGGCGCTCCCGATGCCTTATACGCGGCAACACGAATCGTTGCGCTGTCGGCGCTATTTTTCACCACGTTGCCGGTAGCCGTTTGCGCGGCGCAACCCGCACCCCAGACACAGCAGAGTTGCGTCGACGTCAAGGTCGGTTCCGCGCAGAGTTACGACTGCCTCAACCAGAAACTCTCCGCGGTTGCCCACAATGCGCAACGCCCGTCGAGCCAGGATGCACCGTATTCCGCGACCTCTCCCGGCAACGTGACCGGCCAGTTCAACGAAAGTGCCACGCGCGACCGTCTCGGCACGAATTTCGGCAAGTCCGTCACCCCCGAGCGGCCCGCAGTGACCATCCCGCCCCCGCTCGCCACTCCTCGCTGAGTGTACCCTCGCTCACTGGGTCAAGACCGGCTCAGGTGCCGCATTCCGTGACCGAGAGGGCAACAACACCGCGAAGAAACACCTTCACACCGGCTTCGATACGACTTGCTAACGAAGGGTCGCCTGCCCGAGGCGGTGCGGCTACCAGGATCTGGATCATCGGCTCGGCAATGGTCAGGCCGAAGATCAGCCGCGCCGCCTCATGCACATTGCCAACCTTGAGGGCACCAAGGCGCTGCTGGCGCTCGAACCAGCGTTCCAGAGCGTTCATCTCCCGGCTGAGCTTCAGGCGGCCGAAGGCGGTGGTCAGCTCGGGTGCCGCCTGTCCCTCGGCGATGATCACACGCAGCAGCGCGGCCCGGTCCGGCTGCAGCAGAATATTGGCGGTGGCCGTCAGGATGCGGATCAGGCCTTCTTCCAGGCTGCTGCAATCCTCGTCGGGCGGTTCGGGGAAGTTGAAGAACCGGTCGTCGAGCAGGGCGTCGAACAACGCCAGCTTGGACCCGAAGACGCGATAGACCGTCTTCTTCGACATGCCGGCCGCGGCGGCGATCGCATCGACCGTTGCGGCAGCATAGCCCTTTTCCATGAAGACGACCGCGGCGGCGTCGAGCAGGTGGCGCCGCCGGTCGATCGATGCCAGCACCGGGGGGCGGCCGGCACGCCGAACCTCGTGCGCCCCGCTCCCAACCGTGTCGAAACTCGTTGCGGCCACAGCTTTCCGTTGGCCGGCATCGTCTGCCATCCCGCCTCCATCCACGCTCCCGGCCGCTGCCGCACGAACTCGCCGAAACAGTATCGCCATTTGACAAAATTTGGAAACCGGGTAGTTTCCGATAGCGAAACCTGATGGTTTCCAAACTTGGCGGACCGGACCCCGGGGGCGATGCTCCCGAGTCAAACCACAGCCCGGCCAAATCCTGCAGAGGTAGCTGCCGTATCCCCGGCTGGCGCCTCGCAGGAGCGAATGACGGATTGACGCCATGTTTCGTTCTGCTCTGCGCACCGCCCTGCCCGCCTTCGTGCTGGCAGCGTTCGGCCTGTCTGCTTGCGACAAGCCGAAATCGCCTGCGCCCCGGCCGTCGCATACCGCCCAGGTCGACGTGGTGGTTCTGCGCACCAGGCCGGTGGGGCTGACGACCGAGCAGCCAGGCCGGCTGACAGCACACCGCATCGCCGATCTGCGGCCGCAGGTGAGCGGC
>CAZZVF010000036.1:0-14945 GCA_964657355.1 uncultured Buchnera sp. | reverse complement strand
GACGTTCAGGCAGAGTACGGCCCAGATGAGCCAGAACTGCAGAGTCTTGTGCGCATCATTCAGCTCGACGGAGCGGCTTGCTGCGGGCGCGAGTGACACCGGCATGCCGCTCGGATGCCAGTCGTCGCGCGGCACCCGGTAGAACAGCGCGCCGCCGCACATGAACACGAAGTAAATGACCGAAAGCGTCAGCACGGCCTGCCAAACGCCCGGCCCGCCTGCGCCGTGGTAATACGCGATGAGCCTTGCTGCGAGCGGGCTGCCGATCATGGCGCCGCCGCCGAAGCCCATGATGGCCATGCCGGTCGCCATGCCGCGCCGGTCCGGAAACCATTTGATCAGCGTCGAGACCGGCGAGATGTAGCCGAGACCCAGCCCCACGCCGCCGATCACGCCGCCGCCGAGCCACAGCAGCCACAATTGGTGCAAATAGATGCCGAGTGCGCCGATCGCCAGCCCGCCCGGCCAGCAGAGCGCCGCCACCAGGCCGGCCTTCCGCGGTCCCGCGCGCTCCAGCCAGCCTCCCCACAAGGCCGCGGAGCAGCCGAGAAACACGATGCCGATGGTAAAGGTGTAGCTGAGATCGGTGATCTGCCAATCGCAGCTCGTCGTGGTCAGGCGGTCGATGAGGCCGAAACCCGCCGGGCAGGCGGCCGGATGCGCGCCGCCGATCGCCTGCGCCAGCGGCAGCCAGAACACGCTGAGGCCATAGACCATGCCGATGCACAGATGGATCGCCAGCGCCGCGGGCGGCACGAGCCATCGGTCGTAACCCGGCCGCGCGACCGTGTATTCGCGGGAAAGCACGCCTGGCCGCCGAGCCGCCCGCTGAAGCATATTTTTTCTCTCCCTCCACCGACTGTAGGGAAAGTGGCCCGCTCTGCAAGATTATGCGCAAACCGGCGTCTGTCCTGCACAGTTTCGCATCGCGTGCTGTGCACGGGCGTGCATTGCCTCGCCCGCTGAAACCCGGTAGCTACAACGCCGGGCCACGCCCTCCCACCGGGGCGCTTCTCTTCTGAAAGGGAGGGCTAATCATGCCGACACTCGGCGCAAGAGCCAGCACGAAACCGGATCTGCGTCCGGCGAATCCCCAGTTTTCCTGCGGCCCATGCACCAAGCATCCAGGCTGGTCGCTCGCGGGCCTTGCCGGCGCCCATCTCGGCCGCAGCCACCGCGCACCCGTGCCGAAGGCTGCACTCGCCGAGGTGATCGCGCGCTCGCGGGCCATCCTCGGCCTGCCCGACGACTGGAAACTGGCCATCATGGCAGGCTCCGACACCGGCGCGTTCGAAGCCGCCATGTGGTCCATGCTCGGTGCACGCGGCGTCGACGTCGTCGCCTGCGAAGCGTTCTCCGAAGTGTGGGCCACCGATGTTGCCGCCGAGCTGATGATCGACCACCGCATCTTCAACGCGCCGTACGGCCGGATGCCCGATCTCTCGCAGATCGATTTCGGCCGCGACGTGGTGCTGTGCTGGAACGCGACCTCCGGCGGCGTGCGCTTTCCGGACGGCGACTTCATCCCGGCCGACCGCGAAGGCCTCGTGCTGTGCGACGCAACGTCCGCCGCCTTCGCCATGGCGCTGCCCTACGACAAGCTCGATGTCGTCACCTGGTCCTGGCAGAAAGTGCTCGGCGGCGAAGCAGCGCACGGCATGCTCGCTCTGTCGCCGCGCGCGGTGGCCCGGCTCGAGGGCCACAAGCCGGCATGGCCGCTGCCGAAAATCTTCCGGCTCACCAAAGGTGGCAAGCTCATCGAGGGCCTGTTCGCCGGCGAGACGATCAACACGCCGAGCATGCTGTGCGTGGAGGACGCGCTCGACGCGCTGCGCTGGGCGGAGGGCATCGGCGGCCTGAAGGCGCTGATCGCGCGCACCGACGCGAATTTTGCCGCCGTCGCGCGCTGGGTCGAACAAAGCGACTGGGCGGCATTTCTCGTCGAAGATCCTGCTGTACGCTCGCCGACGTCGATCTGCCTCGCCATCGTTGCATCGTGGTTCACCGATCTCGCACCCGGCGCGCAGGCCAAGGCAGCCAAACGCCTCGCCGCGTTGCTGGAACAGGAAGCCGTCGCATTCGACATCGCATCCTATCGCGACGCACCGCCCGGGCTGCGGTTCTGGGGCGGTGCGACGGTGCAGACATCCGATATCGAAGCCATGCTGCCCTGGCTCGACTGGGCGGCCGGGCAGGTGTGTCGCGAAAACATCCGCCGGGCGGCGGAATAGCGCGTGAAAGTCCTTATCAGCGACAAGCTTTCCGACGCTGCCGTCAGCATCTTTCGCGATCGCGGGCTCGCGGTCGATGTGCGCCCCGGCCTGTCGCCTGCCGAACTGCGCGCCATCATCGGCGACTATGACGGCCTCGCCATCCGCTCCGCGACGAAGGTGACGCGCGAGTTGCTCGAGGCGGCGCCGAAACTGCGCGTGGTCGGCCGCGCCGGCATCGGCGTCGACAACGTCGACCTCAAATCGGCCACCAGGCACGGCGTCGTCGTCATGAACACGCCGCACGGCAACTCGATCACCACGGCGGAACACGCCATCGCCATGATGTTCGCCCTGGCAAGGCAACTTCCCGAAGCCACCGCTTCCACCAAGAATGGCAAGTGGGAAAAGAACCGCTTCATGGGCACCGAGCTGACCGGCAAGACTCTCGGCCTGATCGGCGCCGGCAATATCGGCTCCATCGTCGCCGACCGCGCGCAGGGCCTGCGCATGCGCGTGGTGGCGTACGACCCGTTCCTGTCGGCAAAACGTGCGGTCGATCTCGGCGTGGAGAAACTCGAACTCGACGAGCTTCTGGCCCGCGCCGATTTCATCACGCTGCACGTGCCGATGACCGATGCGACGCGCAACATCCTCTCCCGCGAGGCGCTGGCGAAATGCAAACGCGGTGTGCGCATCATCAACTGCGCGCGCGGCGGCCTGATCGACGAAGTGGCGCTCGCCGACGCGATCGCCAGTTGCCAGGTCGGCGGTGCGGCGCTCGACGTGTTCGAAACCGAGCCCGCAACCAGCAATCCGCTGTTCGCCTTCGAGAATGTCGTGTGCACGCCGCATCTCGGCGCCTCGACGAACGAGGCACAGGAGAACGTCGCTTTGCAGGTTGCAGAGCAAATCAGCGACTTCCTGCTGACCGGTGCCATTGCGAACGCCATCAACACACCGTCCGTCTCGGCGGAAGATGCACCGCGCCTGCGCCCCTACATGGAACTCGTCGGCCTGCTCGGAACGCTGGCCGGGCAACTCAGCGCGGCACGGCACGGCATGGTGCGCCATGTCGGCGTCGAATACGAAGGTGCCGCGGCCGGCCTCACGCACAAGCCGCTGACCGCGGCAGCGCTCGCCGGCGTGCTGCGGCCGATACTGGCCGGCGTGAACATGGTGAACGCGCCGGTCGTCGCGCGCGAGCACGGCGTGGAATTGGCCGAAACCGTGCATGACCGCCCGAGCGAATACCAGACCCTGATCCGCCTGAAGGTCTCTTCGGAACAGGGCGAACTGGTGGTGGCCGGAACGCTGTTCGCCGGCAACAAGCCGCGCCTGGTGGAAATCATGGGCATACCGGTCGAAGCCGATTTCGCCCGCCACATGCTTTATCTCACAAACCAGGATAGGCCAGGATTTATCGGCAGGTTCGGCGACAGCCTCGCCCGGCACGACATCAACATCGCGACCTTCCATCTCGGCCGTGCGGCTGCCGGCGGCGACTCGATCTGCCTCGTTTCGCTCGACGAGGCGATCAGCGAACAGGTGCTGGCCGAAATACGCGCCTTGCCGCTGGTCGTCCAGGCCACCAGCCTGTCGTTCTAGCAACGCATCGATGAAGCTGCGCGCACTCATCTTCGATGTCGACGGCACGCTGGCTGAAACCGAGGAGCTGCACCGGCGCGCCTTCAACGACGCATTCGCCGCCGCAGGCCTGCACTGGCACTGGAACGAACAGCTCTACCGCGACCTGCTGCGCGTCACCGGCGGCAAGGAGCGCATCCGGCATTACATCGAGCATTACGCTGCAACACCGGTGCTCGATGGCGGCGCCATCCGCGATCTGCACGGCGACAAGACGGCACGCTACACGGCGAATGTCGCCGCCGGTGGGCTAGAGCATCATCCGACCAGACGGGGTCACCCGTCGGATGAAGATGCTCGCCAAAACAAAGAGCTGGAGTTTATTTCCGATCCGCTTCGATCGGAAAAAGCTCTAGCCCTTCGCCCTGGTGTCACACGACTGATCTCCGAAGCACGCGACGCAGGCTTGAGAATGGCGGTCGCGACCACGACCAGCCGCGACAATGTGGACGCCCTGCTGGCAGCCGCATTCGGCGCGAACCCGTTCGAAATCATCGCGGCGGGCGATGAAGTACCCGCAAAAAAACCTGCGCCCGACATCTACAGGCTGGCGCTGCAACGCCTCGGCCTGCCGGCATCCGAGTGTCTCGCCATCGAGGACAGTGCCAACGGTCTGCTTAGCGCGCGGGCCGCCGGCATCGCCTGTGTCGTGACACGCAGCGTCTATGGCGGCGACGGCCCGTTCGACGATGCCATGGTGGTGCTGAATGATCTCGACGATCCGCAAGCCTCGTTGTCCGCACTCAAGGAACTGCATGCCGCCTGTCACGCCGGCCGTGGCGCAAACCGGAGCGAAGCCTGAAGATAGCCCGCCTCGAGCTGGTCGATCACGGCCTGTCCGTGGTCGCGCAGGAAATCGCGCAGGCAGACATGCGCCGGCATCAACGGCATGGATTTCCGCCACGCCACCACCCAGGTCCGCTGCAGCGGAAATCCCTCCGCCGGCAGGATCCGCATCAGCCCGAGTGCCAGTTCCAGCCCGATGGTATGGCGCGAAATCAGTGCGACGCCCATGTTCGCCATCACCGCCTGCTTGATGGTTTCGTTGCTGCTCGTCGTCATGCCGATATGCGGTGCAATGCCAGCTTCCAGGCAGGTCTGTTCCATCAACCGGCGTGTGCCGGAGCCTTCCTCGCGCACGATCCAGGCCTCCGCCGCGAGGTCCGCGAGAGCAAGGGAATGCGCCGCCGCGAGCCGGTGGCCCGGCGCTGCAATGATCACCGAAGGATGCGCCGCGAACACCGCCACGGACAGGTCGCCGGCATCGCCTGGTTGTCCCATCACCGCAAGATCGATCTCGCCACCCAGCAAAGCATCCGATATCTGCTGCCGGTTGCCGAACCGGAGGTCGATCGCCACGCCGGGATAATGCGACTGAAAACGTGCCAGCACATGCGGCGCGATATATTTCGCGGTGGATACGGCGCCGAGCGTCACGCGCCCGCCGAGCATGCCTTTCAACGCGAGCAACGCCTGATCGGCATCGCGCAGCGCCTGCAGCACGATACGCGCCTGCACCAGCAGGGCCGAGCCCGCGTCGGTCAGCACCGCGCGACGGCCGCTGCGCTCGAACAGCATGAACCCCGTCATGTCCTCGACCTGCTTGATCTGGAACGAGACCGCCGCCGGGGATACGTGCAGCTCCGCCGCCGCGCGCGCGAAGGATTGCGCCTCCGCCACTGCCGCAAACATCTGGAGCTGTCGGATTGTCAGGTTTCGCGTGGTCAAGCGACAAGGGATCCCTTGGGATGGCGCCAAATTTAATTTGTTTCTCTTGTCGACGTCCAGCCTGTAGGTTGCGCGCAATCAGGCCGAACAGGGCCGGGCGGGCAGGGAGGCCGGAATGGATCAGGTCCAGGACGTGAAAATCACGGACATGAAGGAGCGGTATCGCTCGGGCGTCCTGAAATACCGTCAGATGGGCTATTGGGAGCCCGACTACGAACCCAAGGACACCGACATTCTCGCCGTCTTCCGCATCACGCCGCAGGACGGCGTCGACCCTGAGGAAGCGGCTGCCGCGGTCGCCGGCGAATCCTCCACGGCGACATGGACCGTCGTCTGGACGGACAGGCTCACCGACAGCGAATATTACCGTGCAAAGGCCTACAAGGTCGAGCCGGTGCCCGGCACGCCCGGCCAATGGTTCGCCTATATCGCGTACGATCTCGACCTGTTCGAGGAAGGTTCCATTTCGAACCTCACCGCGTCGATCATCGGCAACGTGTTCGGCTTCAAGCCGCTCAAGGCCTTGCGCCTCGAGGACATGCGGATCTCGCCGCATTATCTGAAAACGTTCCAGGGCCCCGCGACAGGCATCGTCGTCGAGCGCGAGCGGATGAACTGTTTCGGCAGACCTTTGCTCGGCGCCACGATGAAACCCAAGCTCGGCCTGTCCGGCCGCAATTACGGCCGTGTCGTCTACGAGGCGCTGAAAGGCGGCCTGGATTTCACCAAGGACGACGAGAACATCAACTCGCAACCCTTCATGCACTGGCGCGACCGCTACCTCTACTGCATGGAAGGGGTCAACAAGGCGATGGCCGAAACCGGTGAGGTGAAGGGCACCTACCTGAACGTCACGGCCGCCACCATGGAGGATATGTACGAGCGTGCCGAATTCGCGCGCGATCTCGGCAGCATCGTCATCATGATCGATCTGGTGATCGGCTACACCGCCATCCAGTCGATGGCGAAATGGGCCCGCAAGAACGACATGGTCCTGCATCTGCACAGGGCAGGGCACTCGACCTACACGCGGCAGAAGAATCACGGCGTGTCGTTCCGCGTCATTGCGAAATGGATGCGCATGGCCGGCGTCGACCACATCCATGCCGGCACCGTCGTCGGCAAGCTCGAAGGCGATCCCGCCGTCATCAGCGGCATCTACGACACGTGCCGCAAGACCTTCGTGCCGAAGGACCTGACGCATGGCGTGTTCTTCGATCAGCCCTGGGCCAGCCTGAAACAGTTGATGCCGGTCGCATCGGGCGGCATCCATGCCGGCCAGATGCATCAGTTGCTGCACTATCTCGGCGAAGACGTCGTGCTGCAGTTCGGCGGCGGCACGATCGGCCATCCCGACGGCATCCAGTCGGGTGCGATCGCCAATCGCGTCGCACTCGAGACCATGGTCAAGGCGCGCAACGAAGGTCGCGACATCTGGAACGAGGGGCCGCAGATCCTGGCCGAAGCCGGCAAATGGTGCCGTCCGCTGCGGGCCGCGCTGGACACCTGGAAAGACGTCACCTTCAACTACGCGTCCACCGACTCGGTCGATTTCGTGCCGACGCCGACCGCATCGTGAGGAGAGGGGAAATGAAGATCACACAAGGCCAGTTCTCGTTTCTGCCGGAGCTCACCGATCAGGAAATCAAGCTGCAGGTGAACTACGCGCTCGAGAACGGCTGGGCCCTCGCCATCGAGCACACCCACGACCCGCACCCGCGCAATGCCTATTGGTCGATGTGGGGCAACCCGATGTTCGACCTGCGCGACCCTGCCGGCGTGATGATGGAACTCGAAGCCTGCAAGCGTGAATTCGGCGGCGAATACATCAAGATACTGGCCTTCGACTCCAAGAAAGGCTGGGAGAGCGTCCGCATGTCGTTCATCGTCAACCGGCCGGCCTTCGAGCCCGGCTTCGAACTCATCCGGCAGGAACAAGCAGGCCGGCAAGTGCGCTATACGCTGCGCAGCCACAGCATGGCACGCGCGCCTGAACCCGACGCCGCTCCGTGAACGACACCGCAACGGCCGCGGCGTCCCCGGTGTCGGCGGCGACGGTCGACCTCGAGGAGTTCTACCAGCGCAGCACGATCGGCGACACGATGGATGCGCTCGACCGCGACCTGGTCGGCCTCGTCCCAGTCAAGACGCGCATCCGGGAAGTGGCGGCATTGCTGCTCGTCGAAAGTGCCAGGCGCAGCATGGGCCTGCAAGCCGAACCGCCGTCGCTGCACATGTGCTTCAGCGGAAATCCCGGCACCGGCAAGACGACGGTTGCACAGCGCATGGCCGTGATCCTCAACCGGCTCGGCTATATCAGGCGCGATCACGTCGTCACCGTCTCGCGCGACGATCTCGTCGGCCAATATATCGGCCACACCGCGCCGAAGACAAAAGAGGTGCTGAAGAAGGCGATGGGCGGCGTGCTGTTCATCGACGAGGCGTATTACCTCTACCGTCCGGAAAACGAACGGGATTACGGACAGGAGGCGATCGAGATCCTGCTGCAGGTGATGGAAGACCGGCGCGACGACCTCGTTGTCATCCTGGCGGGCTACAAGGACCGCATGGACATCTTCTTCCGCAGCAATCCCGGCATGGCGTCACGGATCGCGCACCACATCGACTTTCCGGACTATACCGAGAACGAATTGCTGAGCATCGCGGACATCATGCTCGGCCAGATGCACTACAAGCTCAGCGACGATGCGAAGGCGACGTTGCGCGACTATGTCGAGCGGCGGATGCGCCAGCCGCGTTTCTCGAACGCCCGATCGATCCGCAACGCACTCGACCGCGCCCGCCTCCGCCAGGCCAACAGGCTGTTCGCGAATCGCTCGGCGCCTGTGACACTGGATTCGCTCCAGACGATCACTTCGGCCGACATCAAGGCAAGCCGGGTGTTCGAACAGTAGCGGCGTTCGACCTTCCGCCATGAGACCCGCTCCGAGGATACGCGTAAGATAGACAAGCCCGCCAACGGGCGTGGAACCGAGGGAACAATGCCGTATCGCCGCACGACCTTCAGCAAGTTTGTCATAGAAGGGCTGCGACGCGGTGGCAGCAGCCACGACCCCGAACTGGCGGCACTGCTGAACGACCTCCAGCGCGCCGGCAAGCTGATCGGCGCTGCCGTCGCACGCGGCGCGCTCGACAGTCCGGGCGCCATGGTGACAACCAGCAAGACGGTCGCTGGCGAGCCGCCGAAGCCGTTCGCCGAAGTCGCCAACCTCATCATGCTGAGCGCCTGCGAATGGGGCGGCCAACTCTGCGGCATTCTTTCCGGCGGCATGGCAAAGCCCTATGTGATACCGGAACAATATCCGCACGGCCGCTATATGCTGGTGTTCTCGCCGCTCGACGGCGCGGCCAATCTCGACGTCGATCTTACCGTCGGCACGATCTTCTCCGTGCTCCGTGCACCCGAGGACGTGACTCACCCAGAGGCGTCCGACTTCCTGCAACCGGGCCATTCGCAAGTAGCCGCCGGTTATGCGCTGTTCGGCCCGGTCTCCATGATGGTGGTGACGCTCGGCGACGGCGTGCACGGCTTCACGCTCGATCGGGAAGCTGGCGCCTATACACTCACACATCCGAATATCCGCATTCCGGGCAAGGGCTGCGAACTGGCGATCGACGCGGCACGCGAACCGCATTGGGAAGCGCCCGTGCGCCGCTTCGTGCAGGAATATACCCAATGCGCCGAAGGGCCGCGCGCTGCGAACTTCACCATGCGCTGGGTCGACAGCATGGTCGCTGAATTGCATCGGATCCTGTTACGCGGAGGAATGTTTCTGCACCCGCGCGATACGCGCGACACCTCCATCCCGGGCCACGTCAATCTGCTGACCGAGGCGAACCCCATTGCCATGCTCGTCGAGCAGGCCGGTGGTGCCGCCTCGACGGGGCGCATGCGCGTGCTGGATGTCGAGCCAGAGTCCATCCATCAGAAGGTGCCGTTGTTCTTCGGCCCGACGCGCGACATCGAGCAGGTCGATGACCTGCACAAAGCGCATGACCGCGGCGAGGCGATGGTTTTCGAAGCGCCGCTGTTCAAGCACCGTAGCCTTTTCAGGACCGCCTGAGCATGTCCGTCAAACATCCGATCGTCGCCATTACCGGGTCCTCTGGTGCCGGCACGACCACGGTGATGTGGACCTTCCAGCAGATCTTTCGCAGGGAGGGCGTCACCGCGGCAATCGTCGAAGGCGACGCGTTCCATCGCTACGACCGCAACGAGATGCGGCGCAAGATGATGGAGGAACAGGAAACCGGCAACAATCATTTCAGCCATTTCGGCCCCGAAAGTAACCTGTTCGAGGAGCTCGAGTCGCTGTTTCGCGACTACGGAAAAACGGGTACGGGCAAAGCGCGGAAATACCTGCACGACCATGACGAAGCGGCGCCGTTCAAGCAGGAACCTGGAACCTTCACGCCATGGGCGGACCTGCCATCCGGCAGCGACCTGTTATTCTACGAAGGGCTGCATGGCGGCGTGAAGACGCCGAAAGTGGACATTGCGCGTGAGGTCGATCTTCTCATCGGCGTGGCGCCAACCCTCAACCTCGAATGGATCCAGAAGCTGCACCGCGACAAGCGCACGCGTGGTCACACGCACGAGGCCGTCGTGGACACGATCTTGCGCCGCATGCCCGACTACGTGAACTACATCTGCCCACAATTCTCGCAGACCCACGTCAACTTCCAGCGCGTGCCGACCGTCGACACATCGAATCCCTTTATCGCGCGCGACATTCCCAACGCGGACGAGAGCATGCTCATCATCCGGTTCCGCGATCCGAAGGGCATCGACTTCCCATATCTCCTCTCGATGCTGAAAGACGGTTTCATGTCGCGCGCCAACACGATCGTTTGCCCGGGTGGAAAAATGACGCTGGCGATGCAGCTGATCTTCACGCCAATGATCTGGCAGCTGATGGACCGGAAAAAACGCGCCTTCTGAACCGCGCCAACCAACGTAAGGAGCGACGCCATGGCACTGGTTTCCATGCGGCAATTGCTGGATCACGCAGCCGAACACGATTTCGGCATTCCCGCCTTCAACGTCAATAACATGGAGCAGATCCAGGCCATCATGCAGGCAGCTGACGATTGCCGCAGCCCGGTCATCTTGCAGGGCTCCGCCGGCGCACGTAAATACGCAGGCGAAGCATTCCTGCGACACCTCGTCGCCGCGGCGGTCGAGACATGGCCGCATATTCCGGTCGCCATGCACCAGGATCACGGCGCCAGCGCAGCCGTGTGCCTGCGCGCCATCAGGTCCGGCTTCACCAGCGTCATGATGGACGGCTCACTGCGCGAGGATATGAAAACGCCGGCAAGCTACGCGTATAATTGCGAGGTGACGCGCGCCGTCGTCGACATGGCGCACGATGTCGGTGTCACGGTGGAAGGCGAACTCGGTTGCCTCGGCTCGCTGGAATCCGGGGAGGCAGGCGAGGAGGACGGCTCCGGCGCCGAGGGCAAGCTCACGCACGACCAGATGCTGACGGATCCGGATCAGGCCGCTGACTTTGTCGAACGGACCGGTGTCGACGCCCTGGCCATTGCCATCGGAACCAGCCATGGAGCTTACAAGTTCTCGCGCAAGCCAACGGGCGACATTCTGGCTATCGACCGCATCAAGCAGATCCACGCGCGCATCCCGAATACGCACCTTGTCATGCACGGCTCGTCGTCCGTGCCCCAGGAGTGGCTCGTCATCATTCGCGAAAACGGCGGGCAGATAAAGGAAACCTTCGGTGTCCCCGTGGAAGAAATACAGGAGGGCATCAAGCACGGCGTCCGGAAGATCAACATCGATACCGACATCCGGCTGTCGATGACAGGCGCGATGCGACGCCTCATGATGCAGAAGCCTGATGAATTCGACCCCAGGAAATTTCTCGCAGCCGCGGTCACCGCCGCACGAGATTTGTGCCGGGCCCGCTTCGAGGCTTTCGGATCGGCAGGTCACGCAGATCACATCAAGCCGATCCCACTGGAAGCAATGGCAAACCACTATGCTTCTTCAGGACGCACCCGCGCGTCGGTGGCGGCATGAGTGGCGTTCGCGTGCTGGCGTTCGATCTCGATGGAACGTTGACCGACTCGGTTCCCGACATTGCAGCCGCGGTCAACAACACCCTCGCGGCGAGGGGATTGCCGCGGCTCGACGACAAGGCGGTCGCCTCGATGGTTGGTGACGGGTTGACGCCCCTTATCGAACGTGCGTTTGCAGCGTGCGGCAGCGTTCCGGATGCAGCGGCCGCATCCGAATACCTCGCCGACTACGAAGTAAACGTTTCCGCCCGCACCAAGCTGTTTCCCGGGATCGAGGATGCGTTGGACAAGCTTGCAGCCTCTGGCTGGAGACTCGCCGTTTGCACCAACAAGCCGGAACGTGCAGCCAGGCTCCTGCTTGCAGCACTCGGCATCGACGGCCGCTTTGCCGCAATCGGTGGCGGCGACAGCTTTGCCGCGCACAAACCGGATCCGGTCCATCTCCGCGGGACCATCGCAGCAGCGGGCGGCACGCTCGACAGGTCCCTGATGGTCGGCGACCACACAAATGACGTGCAAGCGGCTGTCGGATGCGGCGTGCAAGCAATATTCGCCGGTTGGGGCTACGGACGGCCCGGAATGGAGCAAGGCTGTGCGGCCTTCGCTCACAAGGCATCGGAGTTGCCTGGCCTGGCGGAGCGGTTGCTGGCCGCCTGAGCCTCAGGGCGTGCCCCGCTCCTGCTTGTTCCCTTCGATAGAAAACCCGGATAACAGTTCTGGAATTCGACAACCAGGCTGGGGCCGCGACGAATCGATGGTGACGGCGGATAATTCATCGACAGGTTCCGGCGAACAGGAGATCGTCGATTCCGCCTCCTGTCATGCCTCTCTGCAAGCGTCCCAAGCCGAATGCGCGTTGCTGCGCATTCAACTGGCGGAAGCGAAAAGGCAGGAAACTAAAGCACTTCGCTCCGCGGCCAGGCTGAAATTCGCTGCGGAACGGGCCATCCAGGAAGCTGCCCAGGCGGAGATGCGGCTAAAGACGATCGAAAGCAGCACGGTCTGGAAGGCGACCTGGCCGCTTCGCAAATTGATGTCGCGCCACCCTGTATTTGCTAAACGAGCCAGGCAAGCTCTGCAAGTCATATGGTGGGCTGCGACCCTGCAGCTTCAAGCGAGGCTTCGGGTCTGGAAGATTGCCCAACGCGGCCGCATCGCACCCTGCAGTGTCATTCCGCCTGATCTGATCGGCGCTGTCGACGACCCCGCAAGGATAGATTTGCCGACATCGCCGTTGCCAACAGTAAGCGTAATCATTCCAACATTCGGCCAGGTCGGCTACACGTTACGATGCCTTGCGTCGATCGAAGCAAGCGCGCCAGTCACCCCCTTCGAAGTCATAGTTGCTGAAGACGCCTCAGGACATCCCGACGTCGCGAAACTCGCGCTTGTCCGGGGGCTGCGGCTCGTCCAGCAGCCCGTCAATTTGGGATTCCTGCGGAATTGCAATTCGGCGGCACGTCAAGCTCGTGGCGAATACCTGTTGTTCCTGAACGATGATACGCAGGTCACGGACGGGTGGCTCGATACTTTGGCGCAACTGTTGCGCGCGCGGCCCGATGCGGGTGCCGCTGGTTCAAAACTGATTTACCCTGATGGCCGGCTGCAAGAGGCCGGCGGCATAATCTGGAACGACGCGACCGGATGGAATTATGGGCGGCTCGATCATCCCGATGCGCCTATCTACAACTACGTCAGAGAGGTCGACTACGTCTCTGGTGCCGCACTCATGGTCCGACGCGAACTCTTCGCTGCATTAGGTGGTTTCGATGAGCACTATGAGCCAGCCTATTACGAAGACACCGATCTTGCATTCAAAATCCGTCAGCAAGGACTGAAAGTCTTGTTTCAGCCCGGATCGGTGGTCGTGCATTTCGAGGGCGTGTCCCACGGCACGGACATCGGCAGCGGCATCAAGGCGAGCCAGACTACAAACCGGTTGAAATTTGCAGAACGTTGGAGCGAAGTACTTCAGTGGGAGCATTTCGCGAGCGGCACACACGAATTACGCGCCCGCGAGCATGCCCGCGCGCGCCGGGTGCTCCTTGTCATTGATCACTACGTCCCCGAGCCCGACCGCGATGCCGGCTCACGCCTGATGATCGGCTATCTCGGCGCATTCCTGGCCGACGGGTGGGTCGTCAAATTCTGGCCCGACAACGGGGCGTATAGGCCGGGCTACACGGAAGCCCTGCAGGCCATGGGCATCGAGGTTCTCTATGGGCCCAGCGTCCACTCGTTCGACGACTGGCTTGCGGCAAACGGGGGCGAGCTTGATGCTGTGATCGTCAGCCGCCCCGATGTCGCTGACAAGTACATTGCCCGCCTCCGCCCCCGTACGAAATGCCGCATCGCTTACCTCGGTCATGATCTACACTTTGCTCGCCTGGACCTCCAGGCGAAAACGACTGGCGACAAGGCCGCCTCTGACCGCGCCGGCACAATGCAAATGCTCGAACGTTCGATATGGCAGCGAGCGGATGTCTCGATCTATCCGTCCGACGAGGAGGCGGCTGTCGTTCGGCAACTAGAACCGGAGGCCTCCGTCGTTTCTGTGATGCCGTTTGCATTCGACAAATTTAGTGCTGTACGCAAGGCAGTTCCCGGAACGGATATCCTGTTTGTCGCGGGGTTCGGTCATCCGCCTAATGAGGACGGGGCAGTGTGGTTTACCACTACTATTTTGCCGTTGATCAGAAAAAAAGTGAGTGCGGCACGACTTTTTATTGTCGGCTCGAATCCGACAGCGCGCGTGCAGGCTCTTGCTCAAGGGGCAAACGCTGAGTTTGTATTTCTCCATGCGAACGTCACTGATAGTCAGCTGGCAGCGTTTTATGAGGCCGCCCGTGTGACGGTCGTGCCGCTTCGATTTGGTGCCGGCGTTAAGCTGAAGGTCGTCGAAGCGCTGAAGGAAGGGGTGCCGCTTGTCACTACGCCAATCGGAGCACAAGGGTGCAAGGGTCTCAGCGAAGTTGTAGCCGTCGTCGAACAGGAGACCTTGTTCGGCGACGCGGTCTCCAGGCTTTTGCAGGATGACAAAGCCTGGGAGGACGCCTCAAAGGGACAAATAGAGTATGCGCAACGCAACTTTTCGACCAGCGCTCTAAAAATATCCTTGCTCGCCGTGTTTCACGACCAGGGATGAGGCTGTTACTATTTGGCGGAGACCGCTGGCCGAAGGGCACTAAATTAGGCCAATTCTCTCGCCGGAATGGCAGCAATATGAGTTTCCAATTCCATGGCCCGGTGATTTGCCGTATGCCCGGCCAATGTTCGCGCGCGCCCTGCCATGCCGAT
>CAZZVF010000035.1:0-14989 GCA_964657355.1 uncultured Buchnera sp. | reverse complement strand
CGGCCGCCGCATCCTGCCGGCGGCGCGCCACAAGCTCGCCGCGCAACCACGCCTCCACCGCGAGTGCGGGCTCGTCCGCGAGGCGTTCGGCGACAGGGTCGAGCAGGATCATCCTAGCGCGTGGGAATGCACCCGAAGCAGCGGGTGCGTCGTTCAGCCGGGCGACGAAGCCGGCCCGCGCGGCCGCGAGCGCCACCGCATGCCGCGCCATGCTTTCCTCCAGCCCGGCGAGCCAGGCGGGATCGGCACCGCCGCTTGCAAGCAGGCGATTGCGGCTCGCCATGGCGTTGTCGTGTGCCCCCGCTTCACGAGCATGGCCTGGCTCCAGCGCCCAGACCAGCCGGTCAAGGAAGCGGCGTCGGCCCGAGGGTCCTTCCTGGAACAGCGTGTCCATCTGCGGTGTGAGCCAGACGACCGCAATCCGGGCCGCCACATCCGCCTGGTTACGCGGGTTCGCACCATCGAGCCGGAACACGCGGCGATCGGGCGCGCCATCACCGCTGCCCGTTCCAATGTCGAATACCTCGCCCTCCTGTTCGAACCGACCAGCGACACCCCAGCGACCGGCGCCCCCATGGCGTGCCAGCTCCGCGATGCGGGCGCCCCGCAACCCGCGGCCGGGCGCCAGCAGTGAAATCGCTTCCAACAGGTTGGTCTTGCCGGTGCCGTTCGGCCCGGTGACGACGGCGATGCGCGAAGCAGGCCGCCAGGTGAATGCGCCGTAGCTGCGGAAATCGGTCAGAACCAGGCGAGACAGGAACAGCACCGGGATGGTGCTACACGCCGCGGCTGCCTGGTGAAAGGCGCGGCCAGAAGCGGCGCGCACTTTCTTCCAATGGCCGCCCCTGATAGCGTAGTGGCCATGTCCGAGCAGCCTTTCATGGTGGACCATCAGGATGGCGTGGCGCATCTGCGCTTCACCAGGCCGTATGCCGCGAACGCCCTCAACATGGCATTCTGGGACAGTTTTCCTGGAGCCATCCGGCAGTTGGAAGCCGAGGGGCGGGTGCGGGCGCTGGTCATTTCCGGCGACGGCCGGCATTTCTGTGCCGGCATGGACCTGTCGGTATTCCGCGATCCCACCTTCCAGCACGGCGAGGCAGGACCGGCGCGTGAACGCTTCATGCACGTGGTGCGCCGCCTCCAGGCTGCATTGTCCGTGATCGAGAGCGTGCGGTTTCCAGTGGTCGCCGCAATCCAGGGCGCGTGCGTGGGAGCCGGACTAGATCTGGCGTCGGCCTGCGACCTGCGCTTCGCTGCGCCCGACGCGTATTTCCGGATCGAGGAAATCAACATCGGCATGATGGCCGACGTCGGAAGCCTGCAGCGCCTGCCAAAGCTGTTGCCCGATGCCGTGCTGCGCGAAATGGCGTTCTGCGGCACCACGCTGCATGCTGAGCGCGCGCTGCATTTTGGGTTCGTCAACGGTGTGGACGAGCACGCACTTGATCATGCCACGAAGGCCGCACGCGAAATTGCGAGACGCGCACCCCTCGCAGTTGCCGGATCGAAACGCGCTATTTCGTTCGCTCGCGACCATTCGGTGGCCGAATCGCTCGAGCAGGTTGCCATGCTGCAATCCGCAATCTGGCACACGCCGGATATCCTCGGTGCCATGCAGGCGCGAGCGGACAAGGTTGCGGGACATTTCGCTGATTTGCTGCCGCTTTGATCATCATCCGCAACGCAGGAGGTTCGACCCATGGACGATGAGATTTTGCTTGCGGACAGCACCGTTGCACCGGTGGAGCACGACACCGCCCAGACGCTCCTGCACGACGATGCGCCTGCAAGGCTGCACGAGATTGTGGTGGTCGGAGGTGGCGCTGCCGGCCTCGAACTCGTCACGAAGCTGGGCGACACCCTCGGCAAGCGAGGACAGGCGCGCATTACGCTGGTCGAGAAATCCCGCACGCATATCTGGAAGCCGTTGCTGCACTCGGTCGCGGCCGGCGGCATCAGGCGCTCGCAGCATGAACTGAACTATCTGGCACAGGCGCACTGGCATCATTTCACCTACCGGTTCGGTGCGCTCGACGGTCTCGACCGTGCCAACCGTTTGGCGAAACTCTCGCGCACGGTGGACGACGAGGGACGCGAAATCACGCCCGCATCGTCGCTCCATTACGACACGCTCATCATCGCAGTGGGCAGCGTCACCAACGATTTCGGCACCCCGGGTGCGGCAGAATTCGCCGTCCCGCTGGAGACCGCCGAGCAGGCCTCCCGTTTCAACAAGCGCATGGTGAACGCTTGCCTACGCGCCAACACGCAGGACGAACCGGTCCGGCCAGGCCAGCTGCACGTCGCCATCATCGGCGCGGGTGCGACAGGAACCGAACTTGCGGCAGAACTGCACCGCACGGTGCGTGAAGTGGTGGCTTACGGGCTGGATCGGATTGACCCGGCGCGTGATGTGCAGATCATTCTGATTGAAGCCGCGCCGCGCATCCTGCCCGCCTTGCCCGAACGCATTTCCGCCGCGACCGCCGACCTGCTGCGTACGCTCGATGTCAGAATTCGCACCAATGCGCGCGTCTCCGAAGTGCGGCGCGACGGCGTCGTGCTCGATGGCGGCGAGTTCATACCGTCCGAGCTCGTCGTCTGGTCAGCCGGCGTGAAAGGCCCCGACTTCCTGCAGAATCTCGACGGACTCGAAGTCACGCGCACCAACCAGCTTGTGGTTCTCTCGACGCTGCAGACCACGCGCGACGAAAATATCTTTGCCATCGGCGACTGCGCCGCGGCCCCACGCGAAGGTTTCCCACAGGGCGTGCCGCCGCGGGCGCAGGCAGCCCATCAGGAATCGTCGCACATGGTCGAACAGGTCGAGCTGCGGCTTGATGGCCGTGAGCTGCGACCCTTTAAATACCGCGACTTCGGTTCACTCGTTTCGCTTGGGCGCTACACGACGGTCGGCAATCTCATGGGATTCGCGCTCGGCCGAAGCCTGTTCATCGAAGGCTACTTTGCACGTATGATGTATCGATCACTGTACGCCATGCACCAGGCGGCCTTGCATGGCAAAGGCTCCACCTTGTGGCGGATGCTGGTGAACCAGATCGCACGCCGGCCGGAGCCCGGCGTGAAGCTTCACTAAGCCGGCTTGAAGAAAAGAAAGGCGCCAAACTCAGCCGAGCCTGGCGCCGTTTCATGACCAACCGCTATTACTTGAAGTCGCTTCGCGTCAGGGCTGCAGAGAAGCCTTGCAGAATGACCTTCGTACCGTCTTCCAGCAAGAACGAGCCCGTTCCGTCGACAACCTGGTATGTGCTTATTGCGTACTGAATGGCTGTTGCATCTCCGACCTTGAGCAGGTCGTCGGTGCCGAAATCCTTCACGGTGTCGGTTAGACCGCCGCCGGTTCCGCCAGGCACCGAGTGGATGGTGAACGAGAAGATGTCCTGGCCGCCGCCGCCGCCGAGCGTCTCGTTTCCGCCACCGGCCACGATGCGATCCGACCCCGTGCCACCTAGCAGAGTATCGCCGTTGCCGCCGCCGGTGATAGTGACAGCACCCGTGCCGCCGACAATCGAGTTGCCGCCCTGCGAGCCGCCGGTAAATTGACCGCCGCCCGCGCCACCGGAAATGTCATAGCGCCCGTAACCACCCTGCACTGTACTGGCAGCAGCGCCACCGACAAATACAAGGCTGAAGCCGGATCCTGTTATGGAAGCGCCCGAACCCCGAACCAGTGCGCTGCCCCCTTTTAGCACGTCGATCGTGTCGGGACCGACGCCTAGCGATACAGTATCAGAACCCGAAGTCTCGACCAGCGAACTTCCCGCACCGAGGTGGATCGAGTTGCGTCCTGCACCTGCCGAAATCGTCGAGAAGCCCGCCCCCGCGTGGATCGTATCGTTACCAGAACTGGTGTAGATGACGGTCGTGCTGGTATCCTGGCCCAAATTTATTCTGTTGTTGCCGCCACCTGCAACGACAGTGATCGCACCGTCTGTCGCATTCAGCGTCAGCCCACCATCACCAGCCAGGATGATCTGGCCGCCGGGCGCGTCGCCGCCACTGATTGTGCTGGATACACCGTTGTTTTCATCAACAATGGCACTGAAACCCTGACCATCGATCCGGTTGTCCGCAACGTTCTTACGGACGATGAGATAGTCCTGCGGATTATGCGGGATATACGGATAGTATGTTGCGGCAGTATACGTCTTATCTATTGTTGCCGCCAAGGCCTTGGCATTGATGAACGCAAGATCTTTAGCATCGTATTTCAGATGTGCGGGGGAGTGATTCGCTCCGCCAGTGACCGTTACTTGCATTGCCAACTACCCCGCTTCGGCGGCTGCGCTCTTTGCCTGAATCCAGCAGAGCTTGCCTGACCAATTCAGTAACTGGTCAGGTGCTGCATCGCAACGGAAAAGTTCGGAGTCAAACTATGTTTCTTCGGGCGGCCCTTAATCAACCTCAGGTGTTAATAGCGTCCGTTGAGCTCCCATCTGCTAAAATAATGCTTTATCTTCGCTCACTTGCTTCAACAACTGCCTACAAAACAGCCCCTTTGTACAGCTCGTTACTCAACCACAACCTTAAGTGCTATTAGCGGAAGCTGCTACTCGTGAGATGGCCGGTAAAGCCCTGCAGCACAACTTTCGTGCCATCTTCCAAGAGGAAAGATCCGCTGTTGCCGTCCACCTGGTAGGTGCTCAATGCGTATGCGACCGCCTGAACGTTTCCGACGTGGAACAGGTCTTTCGAGTTGAAATCGAGGATGTTGTCCGTCGTTCCAGCGCCCGTCGAGCCGATGTTCTGGTGAATGCCGAGGTTGAACAGGTTTGCGCCGGCACCGCCGCCGAGAGTCTCGTTGCCGAGTGCCGCGGAAATCTTGTCGCTGCCCGATCCGCCGAGAAGCGTGTCGCCAGCTCCCCCGCCGACGATCGTTACAGCGCCGGTTCCACCAACGATCGAGTTGTTGCCGCTGTCGCCGCCTTTGAAGATACCGCCGCCCGCACCGCCGTGGATGCTGTAGCTGCCAGCGCCGCCATAAACCGTGCTGGCCGCACCGCCGTTGCTGAATACCAGACTAAAGCCGGAACCGCTGACCGAGTCGGCGCCCCTGATTAACGCGCTACCACCCTTCAGCACGTCGATCGTGTCGCTGCCGGCCCCAAGCTTGACCGTGTCGGTTCCCGTTACGATCACGTGATCAGCGCCGTCACCCAACTGGATAAAGTTGTTGCCTGCACCTGCCGATATTGTTGAATGACCATCACCACCCACAATCGTATCATTGCCGGTGCTCGTGTAGACGGCAGTGTCGCTCGTATCCCGCAACATATTGATCAGGTTATCGCCACCACCGGCAACCACCGTAGCACCACCGGTGTGGGCGCTATAGGTCAGCCCGCCATCACCCGCTAGCACGACTTGGCCCGCAGCACTGCCGCCACCTATGATTGTGCTCGTTCGGCCGTTGTCCTCGTCAACAATGGCATCGAAACCGCGCGCGTCTATTACATTAGACGCAACATGACCGGTGACGATTAAGTAATCGCCGGGATGCGAGTTCAGCGGGCGGTCTGGGTTATAGTAGATCGCCTTTTGATAATTTACATCTATCGTCGCCGCCAGAGCCTGGGCATTTATCGCTGCCAAGTCATTGGCATCATACTTCAGCGTTGCTGGAGAATGACCTACGCCACCCGTAACTGTAACCTGCATAATCTGCCCACCCCGACAACGAAGCCCGAGCGATCAAGAAGCAACCACCCTTAGCCTGCAACCCAGGATAGTTAATACGCGGGCAGTTATCAACTGAGAAACGCTGCTTTGTTAACGATGTTGCAGGATTGCCATGGTCACCGACTGCAATGATCAGCCGTCGTGTCGCCGCAAGGCGACACTTACGAAACACGGCACAAAGAATACTCGCGTGCGCGCCTGGTCTTTTCGAGGCTGAAAGCGATAGTTCGGCGGGCGGTCGGTTACACCCGCATCGGCATCAAGACGTACAAGGCCGAATCGTCCGCCGCGTCTGTTACGATTGTAGGTGCCGATCCGTCAGCAAAACGGAATTCCACCTTGTCGGTGATCTGGTCCGTGATGTCGTTGAGGTAGCGCGCCTGAAAGCCGATCTCGAGCGGGCCCGCCTCGTATTGCACCCGGTCGCCGTCGAGCTCCTCGACCGCAGTCCCCTGGTCGGGGCTTGATGCGGACAAGGTCAGTACGTCTTTCTGTAAGGCCAGCTTCACGGGGCGAGACCGCTCGCTGCTGATGGCGGCGACGCGCGCCACGGCTTCGGAGAAGTCCTTCTTGCCGACCCGCAGGATCTTGTCGTTGTCCCGCGGTATCACCCGGTCGTATTCAGGGAACGTGCCGTCGATCAGTTTGCTGGTCAGCGTGATCGGACCGACCGTAAACTGTACCCTCGTGTCCGAAAGCCCGATCTCGACGCTGCCGCTCGCCTCGTCGAGCAGTTTGCGCAGCTCGCCCACCGTCTTGCGCGGGACGATGACACCCGGAATGGTCTCGGCCCCTTCCGGCAACGGCTCCTCCACACGCGCGAGGCGGTGCCCGTCGGTTGCCACGGCGCGGAGAACGCGATGTCCTTCGACAGCCACGGCATGGAGATAAATCCCGTTGAGGTAGTAACGGGTCTCCTCGGTGCTGATGGCGAACCGCGTGCGGTCGATCAGGCCGCGCAGCACCAGCGCCGGCAGATGAAAACGGTGCGGCAGTTGCCCGGCCGTCATGCTCGGGAAATCGTCGACGGGCAGGACCAGCAGAGACGTCGCAAACCGGCCGGCGCGCAACGCCAGCTGCGCGTCTCCGCCCGGATGGTCGAGCTCGATTTCGGCATTCTCGGGCAGCTTGCGTACGATCTCGTACAGTGTCGCAGCCGGTGCCGTCGCGGCACCGTTGCGCGAGGTGCTTGCGGCAACCTCTTCGACGATCGCGATCTCCATGTCGGTCGCAGTAAGGCTGAGGCGTCCATCGCGAACTGCCACAAGCACATTCGCCAGGATCGGGATGGTGTTGCGCTTCTCAGCGACGCTTTGGATATGGGCCAGCGCCTTGAGCAGCGTGGCGCGGTCGGCCTTGAACTTCATGGTCCTGGTCCCCGGAAGGCGACACCGAATCGCCCGGCTTATGCTTCGCCGACATTACCAAGAGTCATGAGGAAGGCCAGTGTCGCGCCCGCAGGCTAGGCTGAACCCCGAGTGATCCAACACCTCGGACGTCAGCTCCTTCTTACGACTCCAGCATCTTGCGAAGCAGGTCGACGTCCTCGGCGAAGCCGTCATCCTGTTCCATCAGTTCTGAAATGCGCGAGCAGGCGTGCATGACAGTCGTGTGGTCGCGGTTGCCGAATTTCTTGCCAATTTCCGGCAGACTGCGGCTGGTCAGTTGCTTGGCAAGGTACATCGCAACCTGGCGCGGGCGTGCGACGGCGCGGGCGCGGCGGGCGCTCACCATGTCGCCGATACGCATGTTGTAGTGGGCAGCGACGCGGCGCTGGATTTCGTCGATCGTGACGCGCCTGTCATGCGCCTTCAGCAGATCGTGCAGCACTTCCTGCGTCGTTTCGAGTGTAATTGGCCGGTTGAACAGGTTGGCGTGCGCGATGAGGCGGTTCAGCGAGCCTTCGAGCTCGCGCACGTTGGTGGTGATCTTGTGCGCGAGGAATTCGAGCACGCGAGCCGGCACATCGGCGTTTGCCCGGGTGGCTTTCGCTTCCAGGATGCTGATACGCAGCTCGAAGGTCGTGGCATGCAGGTCGGCGACCATGCCGCATCCCAGCCTCGTACGCAGCCGGTCCTCGAGCCCCGACAAATCTGACGGTGATTTATCGGCGCTGACGACGATCTGCTTGCCGGCGTCCACCAGCGCATTGAAGGTGTGGAAGAACTCTTCCTGCGTGTTGTCCTTGCCGACCAGAAACTGCAGGTCGTCGATCATCAGCACATCGACCGAACGCAGGTGGTCCTTGAATTCCAGGGTTTGGTTCGAGCGGATGGCTGCGATGAACCGGTACATGAACTTTTCGGCCGACATGTAGGCGACCGCTGTCGCCGCCGCACCGCGCCGCGTCAGTTCAAGGCCGACCGCGTGCATGAGATGCGTCTTGCCGAGGCCAACACCGCCGTACAGGAATAACGGGTTGAAGCCCGGGCTTGCCGGGTGCTCGGCCACACGGCGGGCGCACGCATAGGCGAATTCATTGGGCTTGCCGACAACGAAGCTGTCGAAGGTGAACCGGGGATCGAGCGGCGCCGACAAATCGTCACCTCCGCGTGCCACCGATGGCCGTGCCGGCGACGTGGCGACCGCGACCTGTGCCGGAGCCGGTGGCACCGGCGGCACCGCAATGCTCTCGGCCAACGCGTGTTCGGCCTCGCCGGCGCGCTGATGGCCGACGCGGAATTCCACGCGCTTTATATTACAGTCCTCGAGCTGCCAGAGCTTGTTGATCTTCTCAAGGTAATGAGTGCGGACCCAGTCGCGCAGGAACCTCGTCGGAAGGTGGACGGTGACCTCATCGCCATCGACGCCGGCCAGAGTCATCTGTCGCAGCCAGCTGCGATATTCGATATCGCCGACATCGGCCTGGAGGCGGCCGCGGACGCGAGCCCATTGCTCGGCGATCTGCATCTCGCCGGGCTTCCTGTTTACGAGGCTCAAATCATTCCGGGGCGCATCCCGTGTCGACGTCTCACCGCCTGATCCACCACCGTTTGGCATGTCACCGCCTGGAACGAGATTGCTGCCTTCACGGCCTTGCCAGATGCTGCCCGAGCCCAAGAGACGCATCCCCAATACTGTTACTAGTTCCCGCAACCCCATAGGTCCGGACAAAGAAATCGCGCAGTCTAGCTGCCGATAGTCCTTGCACGGCAGCTGCATGAACACGTCATCCGGCTGTCAAAAGTTAGGCGCGATCTGCTCCGCAAGCAATCAAAATCGACCACTCTGTTACGTGAACAGTATAGGCATACCTATACTTGCGCGCAAACGAGGATAAGCTCTTGCCGATCGGCAGATCGATGGTTCGGGATTTGCCGGCTGTTTGGTAGGCAGCAAATCTAGGCTCCAGCCATTGAGGCGGAGCGCAGGTCAGGCGGTATGCGGCACCACCCGACGTGCTCAGATCAGGGCGTGGAAGCGATCGTCTTAATACGGGCGGTCATCCGCGACAGCTTGCGGGCGACCGTGTTCTTGTGGATGACACCCTTGCCAGCAGCGCGCTGCATTTCCGGCTGAGCCGCACGAAGCGCGGCATTCGCCGCCTCACGGTCGCCACCGGCTATTGCGGCCTCGACCTTCTTCACGAAGGTGCGCATCCGTGACTTACGCGCGGCGTTCCGCTCGGTGCGGACTACGTTCTGCCGGATGCGCTTGCGCGCTGAAGCGGTGTTCGCCATGAGGTCTCGTGGTTCCAGGTCGTCAGTTTGAATACATTAGCGACTGCGGTGCGCGATCGCTGCCGCTGACGGAGGCAGGGTTCTAGGGGCCGCCCCGGGCCAAGTCAACCGCTCCTGAGCAGCATTCAGATCCGCCTCCCCCGCCATGTCAACCTGCCATGAAAGTGTCGCCCAAGCGTCATAATGCTCAGGCGAGGAGGCTCCGTCCACCGCTCTTTTCAAGCTTTCTGGTGACGCCCGGCCGAGTTCTCAGTCCAAGGCCCAGCCCGGCGGGCGGATTGCCCTATGAGTGCACTAGGCCCGGTGCCTGCCGCGGGATCACGCCGGGCGGCCGGGCTTGCGGGACCAACCCGCGATACACCGGTGGCAGCAGCGGCGCGTTTGCCGGCATCGTGTTGTCCAGCATCGTATAGCTGGTCACCACATCGCGATCGTCGAGCAGGATGCGCAATGTCCTGCGGTGGATGTCGCTGCCCCGGACCTCGATCCGGCCGTAGGCGACCATGCCGGACTGCGCGGGCACATTCTCAAGCTTGATGGATTGACCATTCGGCGTGCCAAACAAGGCGATGACCCCGGCTCGGGTCGTGACGCCAGGCTGCAGCAAACCGAGCTTGCGCTCGTCGAACCCGGCATCCTCATCGCCCGGAATGGTGCTGTTGACGTCGTAGGCGGCGGGCGTGCCGTCGTAGAACACGAGGGTCGCCACCTTCACAGCCGGGTGGCGCGAGGTCGCAGCGCCGCCATTCAGGAGCGCGAAGCTGTAGGTGTAGATCGTCACGCTGAACGGCGTGCCGATCGGCAGGGTGGAACGCGGGTTCGTGACGGTTCCGCGCACGGTGCTCTGGCGCAAAGGCGACCCGAGCATGGCCTGCACGATTTCAGGATTCGTCTGCTTCAAGGTGAAGCGTGCAAATGCTTGCCGGGGAAAGTCACGGCCGGCGACGCGCGCGGGAACGGCGCATCCGCTGAGTGCCACGCCCATGGCAACGAGAAAAAGAGCAGCGAAGGCTTTGCGCATGGGTGCACTACAACCAGAATGGCCCGGCAATCCTTACGGGCGCGGGTCGAACTCGGCAATGCCAATGCAGCTTGCGGTTGCGGTTTCCCCGTGCCCGTTGCTGAATTGCAAAGACTGCCTCTTGAGAAAGACTGCTGCCCGAGAAAGCGATGCGCACAATCCAGCTCAGCGCTGCGTGAGGGCACAGAAAAACGTGCTGCGGCCAGACTGCACCAGCCTGGAAATGCCGCGGCAACCAGGCTGAGCCAGGCAACGCTCGCAACGCTCGCCTTCGCGCCCGTACACCTTCCAGGCATGCTGGAAATAGCCGAGTTCGCCACTCGGCTGAACGTAATCGCGCAAGCTCGATCCGCCGGCCGCGATAGCCTCGATCAAGGTCTGCTTGATGGCAGGAACGAGCCTCGCCGCACGTGCGCCGGCAACGCTCGCCGCCAGCCGACGCGGCGAAATGCGGGCGCGAAAAAGCGCTTCGCATACATAGATGTTGCCCAGCCCCGCAACGACGCCCTGGTCGAGCAGGGCCGCCTTGATCGGCGTGCGTTTTGCGGCAAGTCGGGCCGACAGGGTCGCAACGTCGAAGGCATCGTCGAGGGGCTCAGGGCCAAGATCCCGCAGCAGAGGGTGGTGCGCCTCTTCTCCGGTCGGGAGCAGATCGAGGCTGCCGAAACGGCGTGGGTCGACGAGCGCAATCCGCCAGCCATCGTCCGTGGTGATTACAAGGTGTTCGTGCAACACCGCCGGTGCCTTCCCGCCGGGCGCCGCAGCGGGCGTAATGGTCATCCGGCCAGACATGCCGAGGTGCAGCAGCACGCTGGCTGCAGGGGTGGCATGATCTTTTGCGGCCAGCCTGATGAGAATGTATTTGGCACGGCGCGACAGGCTGGTGACAAGCGATCCAGCGAGCCGCGCCGCAAAACCCTGCGGTATGGCACGGCGCAGATCGGCTCGGTTGAGCACGGCCGTCTCGATGCGCCGCCCTTCGAGCCGGCCGGCGAGCCCGCGCATCACTGTCTCTACTTCCGGTAGTTCCGGCACATGTCCTACCCTGGGCAGGCGCAGTGCCAGCCTCTACTTTAGCTTAGGTTCGAGGCCCTCAGTTTAGGGTGTTCAACGAACAAATGCCCAGGCCGACCCGATATGAGACCACCAAGGGGACAGTGCCCGATGAACGGAGTCCAGATGACCGAAGCCGGCAGCCAGGCGACACCAGCAAGCGAGGCGCTCAACGACAAGGTCACCGATTTCGGTTTCAGCAAGGTCGCCACCGCAGCAAAGAAGCCCCTGGTGCGCGCGGTCTTCGACAGCGTGGCGCCGCGCTACGACGTGATGAACGACCTGATGTCGCTGGGCATCCACCGCGTCTGGAAACGCATCTTCACCACCGCCCTGCGCCCCTCGGCGGACCGCACATTGCTCGACCTGGCATCAGGCACCGGGGACATCGCCGCTGCCTGGCGAAAGCTTGGCGGCGGCCCCGTCCTGCTCACCGACATCAATGCTGCGATGCTTGCGACCGGGCGCGACCGCGCAACCTCCCGCGGCCAGATCGAAGGTTTCTCCTATGCGGTGGCGGATGCCGAGCAGCTTCCCTTGCCGGCGTCGAGCGTCGACATGGTCAGCATGGCGTTCGGGCTGCGCAACTGCACCGACAAGGACGCGGTGTTGCGTGAGGCACGCCGGGTGCTGAAGCCGGGTGGCCGCTTCCTCTGCCTCGAATTCTCCAAGCTGCAGGTCGCCGTGCTGGAACCTGCCTACGAACGCTGGTCGTTCAGCGTGCTGCCACGCGTCGGAAAGCTGGTGGCTGGCGACTCTGCGAGTTATCGTTACCTGGCCGAAAGCATACGCATGTTCCCGGACCAGGAGACGCTCGCCGGCATGATGACCAGAGCTGGGTTTTCCAGGGTCGGCTTCCAGAACCTGTCGGGCGGCATCGCGGCCATACACGGGGGATGGCGCCTCTGAACCGACGTGTCCTCCTGATCGTCGGCGGCGGCATCGCGGCCTACAAGGCGCTCGAACTCGCCCGCCTGCTGGTGCGCGGCGGGTATGCCGTAACGTCGGTGCTGACCGAAAACGGCGCCCGCTTCGTCACGCCGCTGTCGCTGCAGGCGCTCACCGGCAATCGCGTCTACTCCGATCTCTGGTCGCTCACCGACGAGAGCGAAATGGGCCATATCGAGCTGTCGCGCGAGGCGGATCTCCTGGTTGTCGCTCCGGCCACCGCCGACCTGCTGGCACGGCTCGCAGGCGGCCTGGCGCCGGACCTCGCCAGCACCGTCCTGCTCGCCACCGACAAGCCGGTTGTGGTGGCACCAGCCATGAACGTCCGCATGTGGCAACACCCGGCAACGGCCGCGAATGTGGCACTGATCCGATCGCGTGGCGTCGCCTTTGTCGGCCCCGATGAGGGTGTCATGGCCTGCAACGAGTTCGGCCCCGGCCGGCTTGCCGAGCCGCCCGCGATCATGGCCGCCATCGACGCCTTCTTCGCGCCTCAAGCGCGCCTCCCGGGCGCACCGCTCGACGGCCGCCACATCCTGGTGACGGCCGGCCCGACCCGCGAGCCGATCGACGCGGTGCGCTACATCGCCAACCGCAGCAGCGGACGCCAGGGCTACGCCATCGCCGACGCCCTGGCAGCCCTCGGCGCCCGCATCACGCTGGTGAGCGGACCGACGGCCTTGCCGTCGCCAAGCGCCGCGCGCGTCCACCGGGTCGAGACCGCAGCCGAGATGCTCGCTGCCTGCCAGGCGGCCCTGCCGGCCGATGCCGCGGTCTTTGCAGCCGCGGTCGCCGACTGGGCACCCGTGCGCGCGGCTGCCGGCAAGCTGAAGAAGGATCGCGGACCGCCGGGCCTGGCGCTTGAAGCGACACCCGACATCCTGGCCCTGCTCTCCGCACCCGGTCCGCAGCGGCCCCTTCTCACTATCGGCTTTGCCGCCGAAACCGACGACCTGCTGCAGAACGCGGCGGCGAAACGGCTGCGCAAGGGCTGCGACTGGATCGTCGCCAACGATGTCAGCACCGGCGCCGGCGTGATGGGCGGCGAGAACAACACGGTGCACATCCTGGACGCCACCGGGCAGGAGGACTGGCCGTTGATGGCGAAGGAGGCTGTCGCGGCGCGCCTGGCAGAGCGGATAGCGGGCGCTCTCGCGCGCCATTCAGAAGGCCGCTTCTGACATGGACTGGTTGATGGCCGCTCTGTTCATGGGCCGCGCTTCGGTGCGGTCGCGGCTCGTCGGCCTTGCCATGCTTCTGCTGCTGCCGGGTCTCGCCATTGCTGCCTTGCTTACGCTCAGGACCTACCAGGCCGAGCGTGCCGGCGCCGAAACCGCCTTGCGCGAGACGGCGCGCGGCCTGGGCCAGCTCGTTGACCGCGAGTTTGTCCAGGCGCAGGTGCTGCTTCGTACGCTGGCCGCCACGGAAGAGCTGGAAGAAGGCGATCTCGCATCTTTCGACCGCCTCGCACGCGCCACGGCGGTGATGCATGGCGGCATCGTGCTGGTGGACCGCACCGGGCGTGAGCTGATCGACACGCGCCTGCCACGCAATGCGGTGCTGCCGCATGACCGGGCGCCGCAGCGCTGGGACCAGGAAACCCTGGGAGAAGCGTTCATCTCACCCTTGCTCAAAGGCAGCGACGGCATGTTCGTGCTGGTGGTGCTGCCGGTCGGCATCGAGGGCAAGCACGTCTACGACCTCCAGCTGATTGTCCCAGGCGACGCGCTGCAGGCGATGCTGACGCGCCAGCATCTGCCGCAGGGTTGGATCGCGGCCATCCTCGACGCGCGCAACACCCTGGTGGCGCGCAACAGCCAGCCCGGGCGCTTCGTCGGCAGCACTGCGGGCCCCGACCTGCGCAACGGTCTTGCGGTCACTGATGAGGGCATCCGCGACGCGGTTGCCGCAGATGGCGCGCAGGTCGTCATGGCCTACAGCCGCTCGCAGGATTCGCACTGGACGGTGGCCGTGGCGTCACCCCACGCCCTGGTCGGGCAGACCGCACGCAGATCCACAGCCCTGCTCATCCTGCTGGAAGGCATTGCGGTGGCCTTTGCGATCGCCGGGGCTCTGCGCGTCGCGCGCGGCATCGCCGGCCCGATCGAGGCGATTGCCAACGCGGCCAGGCGCCTCGGCGAGAGCGAGGTCCTGCCGCCCATCCGCGGCGGCCTGATCGAGGCCGACGACGTGGCGCAGGCCATGCGCATCACCAGCCGGACGCTGACCGAACGGCGTCAGGCGATGACCGAGCTGAACGATACGCTGGCCGCCCGCGTGGACGCCCGCACCAGCGAGCTGGCCGAAGCCAATCGGGCGCTCGAGGAACAGCGCAGCCGGCTCGACGAGATCCTCGGACAGATGCCGATCGGCGTGCTGGTGCACGACTATCGCGGCCGGGTGCTGCTCGCTAACCGCGAGGCGCGGCGACTGCTCGATCTCGCACCCGACGATCCGGTAGGTCCGGTGCCCAATTACGACCTGAAGCTGCTGCGTAGCGGCGACCTGCCGGTCGACCAGCAGGATTGCCCGGCCGCGCGAGCACGCTCAGGTGAGGTCACGGAACGCGACTTGTTCCAGCTGG
>CAZZVF010000034.1:2571-15048 GCA_964657355.1 uncultured Buchnera sp. | reverse complement strand
TGCTTGGACAGTCATTGTTCGAGTTCGGCTTTCCATGCTCGCCATGCCGCTTTCGCAGCCTGGCTGCGGTTCTATGGGGCAGGCGCCAGCATGCGGTCCAGAGTCTGCCGCGCTTGTGCAGCATCCAGCGCGATCTGCGCCTTCAAGGCATCGAGCCCTGTGAAGCGCCTTTCCTCGCGTAGGAACGCATGCAGCGCGACTGAGATCTCCTGATCGTAGAGGTCGCCCTCGAAGTCGAAAAGATGCACTTCCAGTCTGCTTTCGACACCCTGGTTCACGGTCGGCCGGCGTCCGATATTGGCCACGCCACGGCTGACCAGCCCGTCCGCATGTCGCACCAGGACGGCATAGACCCCGCGCGCCGGCTCCAGGTGTCGGCCAAGTGCCAGGTTGGCGGTCGGAAAGCCTATCGTCCGCCCGCGTTTGTCGCCATGCGCGACAACGCCGCGTATCGCCCATGGTCGGCCGAGCTCCGCGGTGGCGCGCTCCGGGTAGCCATCCTGCAGAGCCCGCCTGATCCGGGTGGACGACAGCGGGCCAAGCGCGTCGGTCAAAGGCGGCACGATCGTCAATCCCATGCCAAGCGCTTCAGCCCGCTGTGAGAGGAATTCCACGTTGCCGCCGCGCCGGTGGCCGAATGCGAAATCCGGTCCGCATGCGAGGTGGAGCGCTCCCAAGCCCTTGTGCAGCACATCCGCAATGAAATGCTCTGCCGAGACATGCGAGAAGGCTGCATCGAACGGCAGCTCGTAGATCGTCCGAACGCCCAAAGCCGCGAGTGCCGCCGCGCGTTCCGCCGGGAGCGACAGGCGGAATGGCGGATCGTCGGGGCGAAATAGCTCACGCGGGTGTGGCTCAAAGGTCAACACGGCCAGACGTGCCTCTGGCCGGGCGCTGTGGGCTGCCCGTATGAGATGGGCGTGGCCGAGATGGACACCGTCGAAATTACCCAGCGCTATGGTCGCGTGCCGGGCATCCTCGGGCAGAGTCCGCCAGTCGGAGTAGAGCTGCATAGGGCCGCCTTGTCTCGCAGGCTCGACATGAAAGCAACGGCGCGCCGCGCACGGGCGGCGCGCGAACACAGGAGGCTGGTTTGTCGGTAGAGGAAGCTGCAGCACTGCTGCTGCGCGCAAAGACGGACGGCGAAACGTTCGCCCAGGTGCCGGATGCGCTGCGCCCGGCCGATGAACACGCGGCCTATGCAATCCAGCACGCCTTCGCAGAGGGGCTTGGCGAAATCGGCGGATGGAAGGTGGGAGCGCCCGGCCCGGATGCTCCGCCTGCCTGCTCGCCGATGCCCGCCTCGGGCATCATGACTTCTCCCGCGACCTTGTCGTCTGCGACCTACAAGCAACGCGAGGTCGAGTCCGAGATCGCCTTCATGATCGGCGAGGACCTGCCAGCCCGCGAGGCTCCCTACAAAGCCGGTGACGTCACGGCGGCCGTGGTCGGATGCCATCCCGCCATCGAGGTGCTGCAGTCCCGCTTTGCCGATCCAAATGCCGCGGGAGCACTGCCGGTGCTCGCTGACCTGATCCAGCATGGCGCCTTCGTCTGCGGCGATCCAATCGAAGATTGGCAGCAGATCGATTTCTCCTCGGTCACGGTGCGACAGACGATCAAAGCAAACGGCAGCGCAGGCGATGCAGCCAGTGACAAGGAGGCCACCGGCAACCCGGCCGGAGACATGGTGCGGCTGATGGTCTGGCTGGCCAACGAGGGTGCTCGCTGGGCCGGCGGCCTCAAAGCTGGGCAGATCGTCACCTGCGGTTCATGGACGGGCAAGACGGCAGCCCCCGCATCCAGCAAGATCGTGACCTCGTTCGAAGGGGCCGAGCCCGTGCTGCTCACCTTTTCCGAAGATTGAAAGCTTGTCGGCGTCGGCGGATCAAGAACGAATCAGCTTGATCCTGCGTCCGCGCACGCCCAGCGCGATGCGTCCCTGCGTCAACGCCAATGCATCTTCGCCGAACACCTGGTAGCGCCAGCCATGGAGGGCGGGCACGTCGGGTTTCTCCTCGGTCGCCAGGCGGTCGATGTCCTCGGCTGACGCGAGCAGCTTCGGCGCCACGTCGTGCGCTTCCGCCTTTTCCGCCAACAGCACCTTGAGCAGAGCGACCAGCGCCGGCGACGGCTTCGGTCCTTCCCGGCTGGCGCGCGCCTCGGGCAAGTCCTGTTCCGGCAGCGCCGCGGCCAACTTTATAGCTTCGAGCAAAGACTGCCCGCCAGCTCCTTCCGCGAACCCGCGCGTCACACCGCGCGCTCGGCTCAGCGCCTCGATGGTCGTGGGAACCGTCGCGGCAATTTCCAGCAGGCTCTCATCCTTAACAAGCCGTTGTCGGGGGATATTGATCCGCTGCGCCTCCCGCTCGCGCCAAGCCGCGATGGCCCGCAACACGCCGAGCACGCGGCGGTTGCTCGTGCGTGGACGGAGCCGCTCCCACATCGTCTCCGGATCCGGCCTGTAGGTCGCCGGCTCGGCGAGAACGGACAACTCCTCTGACACCCATTCGAGCCGGCCTTCCTTGGCGAGTTTCTCGCTCAACTTCTCATAGACGATGCGCAGATACGTCACGTCGGCCGCCGCGTAGTCGATCTGGGCGGGGCTCAGCGGTCGGACCGACCAATCCGAAAACCGGTGTGCCTTGTCGATCTGCCCGCTCGTCAGCGACGAAACCAACCCCTCATAGCCGACCTGATCACCAAATCCGGCCACCATGGCGGCAACCTGGGTGTCGAACAGGGGCTTCGGCACGGCGCCGAACAGCTGCAGGAAGATTTCGACGTCCTGCCGCGCCGCGTGGAACACCTTGACGACATTGTCGTCTGCGAAAAGCCGCCCGAGTGGCGCCAGATCGAGCCCGGGCGCCAGCGCATCGATCACGGCAACGTCGCTGGTGCCGCCAAGCTGAACCACGCAGAGCTCCGGGAAGTAGGTCCGCTCCCGCATGAATTCCGTGTCGACGGTAACGTAGGGCTCGTTGGCCAGGCGCTCGCAGAGAGCGGCCAGCGTATCGGTGTCGATGACCTGGACGGTTGGCGAGAAGACAGGACGGGGCATGCCCGTCATTACACGCGCATGGTGGCCGGTGAAAGCCAGTGGTCGGCCGTCTCGCGGTCGACACGCTTGACGGAGGTATGGCCACAGGGGCAGACGCGCGGGCCTGTCGCTTGTACCGAGGTTCCGATGCACACCTACCGCACGCACACATGCGGCGCACTGCGCGCCACCGATGCCGGCCAGACGGCCCGGCTCTCCGGCTGGGTGCACAGCAAACGCGATCATGGTGGCCTCTTGTTCATCGACCTGCGGGACCACTACGGACTCACCCAGATCGTCTTCCCCGCCGGGTCCGAGGCCTTCACGGCCGTCGATCCGCTCCGCGTGGAAAGCTGTATAACGGTCACCGGCGAGGTGGTGCGCCGCGAAAGCGTCACGGTGAACCCACGCCTGCCCACCGGCGAAATCGAGCTTGTGGCGCGCGACGTCGTCGTCCAGTCCACCGCGGACGTGCTGCCGCTCCAGGTTGCCGGCTCGGAGACCTACTCGGACGAATTGCGGCTGCGTTACCGCTACATCGATCTGCGGCGCGACCGTGTGCACCGCAACATGATGCTCCGCGCCCTGGTCATCGCATCCATCCGCAGCCGCATGCTCGAGCAAGGCTTCACCGAATTCCAGACGCCGATCCTGACCGCGAGCAGTCCCGAAGGTGCGCGGGACTTCCTGGTGCCGGCCCGCATGCACCCGGGCAAGTTCTACGCGTTGCCGCAGGCTCCGCAGCAGTTCAAGCAGTTGCTGATGGTGGCCGGGTTCGACCGCTACTTCCAGATCGCACCCTGCTTTCGTGACGAGGCGAGCCGTGCCGACCGCTCACCCGGCGAGTTCTATCAGCTCGACTTCGAAATGAGCTACGTGACCCAGGAAGACGTCTTCGCGACCATCGAACCCGTTATCCAGGGCTTGTTCGAAGAGTTTGCGAACGGTCGCGCAGTCGACCCGTTGCCGTTCGTCCGCATTCCCTACGATCGAGCCCTGCTCGACTACGGCTCCGACAAGCCGGACCTGCGCAACCCGTTGATCGTGCGCGATGTGACGGAGCAGTTTGCCGGCAGCGGCTTCGGCCTGTTCGCCAAGATCGCGGCCTCGGGCGGCATCGTGCGCGCCATTCCCGCACCAGGTGCCGGGCCCAAGCCGCGCGGCTTCTTCGACAAGCTCAATGAGTGGGCACGGGCGGAGGGCGCAGGCGGGCTCGGCTACATCATCTTCGAGGCCGACGGCGCCAAGGGGCCGATCGCCAAGAACCTCGAGGCACCGCGCGCCGAAGCCATTCGCGAGCTTTGTGGCGTGGGACCCGGAGATGCGGTGTTCTTCGCCGCCGGTAAGCGGGACGACGCGCAGAAATTCGCCGGCGCCGTTCGCACGCGTATCGGCCAGGAGCTCGGCCTGATCGAAGACGGCGCGTTCCGGTTCTGTTGGGTTACCGATTTCCCGATGTACGAGCTCAATGAGGAAACCGGCCAGATCGACTTTTCGCACAACCCGTTCAGCATGCCACAGGGTGGCATGGAAGCACTCGACAACCAGGATCCTTTAACGATCAAGGCCTACCAGTACGACATCGTCTGCAACGGCATCGAACTGTCGTCGGGTGCCATCCGGAACCACCGGTCCGACATCATGATCAAGGCCTTCGGCATTGCCGGCTACACCGAAGCAGATGTGGAAGCACGCTTCGGCGGCATGCTGAGCGCCTTTCGCTACGGCGCACCGCCGCATGGCGGCTCGGCACCCGGCATCGACCGCATGGTCATGCTTCTCGCGGAAGAGCCCAACATCCGCGAAGTCATCCTCTTCCCGCTGAACCAGCAGGGCGAGGACCTGCTCATGGGAGCCCCAGCGCCGGTGCCAGCGCCGAGGCTTAAAGAGTTGTCGCTAAGGCTCGACCTGCCGCCGGTAAAAACCGGCTGAAGCGCTACTCCGCGGCCGGGCAGGGCGGCCGGCGTGTGCCCGCCCTGACATGCAGGGCGGTCTGATGAGAGCATCATCCGACCAGATGGGGTCACAAGCCGGATGAAGATGCTCGTTAAAACAAATGGCTAGAGCATTTTCCGGCAGGCGACCTTATCCGATGACGTCGGAAAATGCTCTAGAAGCCTTCGCGCTCCAGGCGCTTGCGCTCCAGCTTCCTGGCGCGCCGGACGGCCTCGGCGGCCTCGCGAGCGCGGCGCTCGGAAGGCTTCTCGTAGTGGCGACGCAGCTTCATTTCCCGGAAGATGCCTTCGCGCTGCATCTTCTTCTTGAGCGCCTTGAGCGCTTGATCGACATTGTTGTCACGGACGAGAACCTGCACTTGGCCGCCTACTCCTGTCTAATCATTCCGGCTCTGCCGGACGGTGCGCCACTTCCAGCCTATCCGGAGCGCGGGCACGGCAAATCGCCCGGTTTTCGCCGGGGAGGCGCGGCCTATATCATAACAACCTACGACAGCCCAATAGCCTTTCCGCATTTTGCCAACCGGCTGCCGCGCTGCCGGATCACAGTCGGGCGACGCCCCAGGGGACTGACCCCCGATACCCTAGGATCTGCATGGCTCTGCTGAAAATTGCCCGAATGGGCCACCCTGTCCTGCTTCAGGTCGCTGACCCCGTGCAGGATCCTGGCGCTCCCGAAATCAGGCGTCTGGTTGCCGACATGATCGAGACGATGCTGGACGCACCCGGTATCGGGCTCGCCGCACCGCAGGTCCATGTGCCGCTCCGCCTGTTCGTCTTTCATTTGCCCGCGGAGCGGAGCGGCCACGAAGCGTCGCCACCGCAGGTCGTCATCAATCCAAGCTGGGAACAGGTCGGCGATGAACGGGTGCTGCGGTGGGAAGGCTGCCTTTCAATCCCGGGCTTGCGGGCAGCCGTGCCGCGCGCCGCGTCGATCCGCTATCGCGGCGTCGATTGCGACGGCAACGAAGTCGGCGGCATCGTCGATGGCCTCCATGCCAACGTCGTGCAGCACGAATACGACCACCTCGACGGCATCCTATACCCTATGCGTCTGGTCGATTTTTCATCCTTCGGGTTCAGCGAAGAGCTGGCCCGCTATGCTCCGCCTACGGTTCCTGCCGTGCAACAACAGCCCGCAGCGGAGAACGCGGCATGAGTGCCCAGTCTGACCAGCCGGAGATCGACTACCAGGCTCGCCGTGACGTGGCGATCGAAGCCGTGCTTCCGGGCGTTGCCGAGTTTGGCTGGACGTTCAAAGCGCTGGAGGTGGCCCGGATCAAGGACGCAGACCTGATTTTCCCGGGTGGTGCCGTCGACCTGGTGGAAGCCTACATCGACTTCGCTGACCGCAGGATGATCGAAGCGGCCGCCGGAAATTCGGCTGGCTTACGCCCATCCAAAATTGTCCGCGCCTTGATCCTCGAACGGCTGCGGCAGGCGACACCGCACAAGGCCGCAGTTCGCCGGGCTGCCTCGGTGCTCGCCTTGCCGCAGAATGCAGGCGTCGCGGTGCGTACCGCCGCACGCACGGCTGACCGCATCTGGCACGAAGCGGGTGATGGTTCTGCCGATTTCAGCTGGTACACCAAGCGCGGCATCCTGGCCGTCGTCTATAGTGCGACGCTTCTCTACTGGCTGCGGGACGACGCCGATGAAGCAGCCGTCGAGTCGTTCCTGGATCGGCGCCTGCAAGGCGTGGCGCAGCTTGGCAAGCTCCGCGCCGGCCTTCGCCTGCCGTGGCGGTCACGGGAGAAACCGGCCACCTGAGCGGACGTTCCTCCCGCACATCAAACACGGGAGCTTGCAGTGCGCGGTATTCTACTTTGGCTTCTGGGCATCCCGATCCCGATCATCATCCTGCTGTATTTGTTCCACGTTCTGTAGCGGCGAATTTTTGCAGGGCGCGTAAGCTGCCAAAGCATTGGCAGGTCACGGAGAAACGCTCTACGGGCGGTAGTGCACCATGCACTGCCGCCCTTTCTATGCCGCCCCCCTCGCTGCTTCGTCCTTGAAGGCGCCGCCATTGATCCGCTTCCTGCTTCTCATCTGCGCATGCTCGTTCGCTCTTCTGCCCATAGCGAGGGCAGCCGAGACCGCATTTGTCATCAACTCGAACGATGCGAGCGTCAGCCTGCTCGATATGGCCAGCCACACGGAAATCCGCCGCATACCGCTGCTGCGTGAGCCGCACCATATGGCGCTGACCCCTGACCATAAATCGATGGTCATCGGCGACACGACGGGAAATGCGCTGTTCTTCCTCGATCCGACAACCGGCGCCATGCAGCGTCATGTCACGATCAGCGATCCCTACCAGATCCAGTTCAGCCCGAACGGCAAGTATCTCACCGTTGCCGGTCTGGCCCGTAACCAGATCGATATTTATGACGCTGTAACGCTTGCACTGCTCCACCGCATTCCGGCCAGCAGCCTGCCCAGCCACATGAACTATGCACCCGACTCAAGCATGGTCTTCGTCAGCCTGCAGGGCACGGACCGCCTTATTGCCATCGATACAGCCTCGGGTCAGGTCGTCTGGAACAAGATCGTGGGCCGCACGCCAGCCGGCGTGCTCTGGAACCGCGGCCATCTTCTCGTGGGTATCATGGGCGAGGCTCATTTCGCCGTCGTCGATCCGGCAGACGGCCATGTCGAACGCACCATACAGACTGGTCGGGGCGCACATACCATGTTCCTCACCCACGACGGCAAGCTGATCTACGCGACCAACCGTGTCGACGGCACCATTACAGTCATCGATCCCGTCACCCTGGCGGTGCTCCGCACGCTGCATGTTCCGGGTGGCCCAGACGACCTGGACTTCGCACCGGACGGCAAGATCTGGGCAGCACTCCGGTTTGCCCAGTCGGTCGCAATCGTTGACCCCGCAACCGGCGCGATCGACCGCGTCCGGGTTGGCCGCTCGCCGCATGGTATCTGGCTGAACACGCATGATCCGCTGCCCGCGACCATCTCGGTGCGTTGAACGGCACCATGACGGTTCAGGGTCGCCCACCTTTCTCCTTGCATTTGTTGGTTGACATGGAACCGGCGCCAGCCTAGGTGCTGCGCCTCATTTGGAACGCGGGAGATACCCGACCGGCCGCCTGTTGGCGCCGGGCGCTGTGTCGTTCGGACCGCGGTTCTGTTCCGCGCATAGGCGCTAGAGGAGCCAGAATAGTATGGCGAAGAAGATCGTCGGCTACGTCAAGCTGCAGATCCCGGCCGGCAAGGCCAACCCGTCACCGCCGGTCGGACCGGCGCTCGGCCAGCGCGGCCTGAACATCATGCAGTTCTGCAAGGAGTTCAATGCCCGCACTCAGACGATGGAACCGGGTATGCCGGTCCCGGTGGTCATCACCGCATTCGGTGACCGCACCTTCACCTTCATCACCAAGACCCCGCCCAATACGTACTTCATCAAGAAGGCCGCGGGCGTCACCGCCGGCAGCACGACGCCGGGCAAGGGCGCGAACGTGGGCCGCGTGACCATTTCGCAGCTCCGCGAAATCGCCGCACTGAAGATGGTCGACATGAACGCGAACGACGTCGAGGGCGCGGTAAAGATGCTGGCAGGTTCGGCCCGGTCCATGGGCCTGTCCGTGGTGGAGGTCTGATACGATGGCACATAACAAGCGTCTGGCCGCAGCCCAGAAGAGAGTGCAGAAAACACAGGCCTATCCACTGGCCGATGCGCTGAGCCTGGTTAGGACCAATGCCCGCGCCAAGTTTGACGAGACGGTCGAAATCTCGATGCGCCTCGGCATCGATCCGCGTCATGCCGATCAGATGGTACGTGGACTGATCAGCCTGCCGAACGGCACCGGCAAGACCGTCCGCATCGGTGTGTTCGCGCGTGGCGCCAAGGCCGAGGAGGCGCTTGCTGCCGGGGCCGATGTGGTAGGCGCGGACGACCTGGCCGAGAAGGTCCAGGCAGGCGACATCCAGTTCGATCGTTGCATCGCCACCCCTGACATGATGGGCTTGGTTGGTCGCCTGGGTAAGATCCTAGGCCCGCGCGGCCTGATGCCGAACCCCAAGCTCGGCACTGTCACGATGGACGTTCGGGGTGCTGTTACCGCAGCCCGCGCCGGACAGGTTGAGTTCCGTGCCGAAAAAGCCGGTATCATCCACGCCGGCATCGGCAAGGCGAGTTTCGAGCAGGACAAGCTTCTGGAAAACATCCGCGCATTTGTCGATGCGATCCAGAAGGCGAAGCCGACCGGCGCCAAAGGCACCTACGTCCAAAAGGTATCGCTCAGCTCGTCCATGGGACCGGGCGTGCGGGTGGACGTGGCGAGCCTCGCCGCCGGCTGAACAAGATACGCCTGCTCCCGGGAGCAGGCGGGCAGGGGTCGTCCTCTACGTTGGAGCATGATCCCGGACCTGTCCGAGACCGCACGTCGCCCAAGGGCCGCAAGGCTTGCCGGCGTTAATGGACCAAGGTCCGCGCGTGGGAGACGGGGAAGCCCTTTGCCGCAAGGCAATCGGCGGTTCCGGCTTTTGATCAGGACAGGCGAACCGGACCGGCCATGTGGCTGGTCCTTGGGTAACCCGGTCCGTTGCGGTTCGCCGCTACGGGCCACAGAGGAGACGGGATTTGGACCGTACGGAGAAGCGAGAGTTCGTCTCGTCGCTCGCCGCCGTCTTCGCAGAAACGTCGATGGTCGTCGTCACCCAGAATCAGGGTTTGACAGTGGCCGAAGTGACGGATCTGCGCAGGCGCATGCGGGCGGCTGGCGCGAACTTCAAAGTCGCAAAGAACCGGCTGGCCATCCTCGCCCTGGATGGGACCCGATTCGATAGCATCAAGCCGATGCTCAAGGGACCGACCGCGCTCGCATGGGCGCGCGATCCGGTTGCCGTGAGCAAGGTCGCTATCGAGTTCGCCAAGACCAACGAGAAACTGGTCATCATCGGCGGTGCACTCGGCACCCAGACGCTCGATGCGTCTGGCGTCAAGGCGCTTTCCGATCTGCCGTCGCTCGATACGCTGCGTGCCGGTCTGCTGGGGATGCTCAACACCCCCGCGACGCGCATTGCGGCTGTCGTTCAGGCGCCGGCGGCCCAGCTTGCTCGGGTCTTTGCGGCCTATGCCAAGAAGGACGAGGCTGAAGCAGCCTGACACGCATAAACAAGGTCAGCGCCGCTGCCCTTGCATGGAACCGACCGAACGCTAACTAAAGGGTATTCTGAAAATGGCCGATCTAACGAAGCTCGTCGACGAGCTGTCCAGCCTGACCGTCCTGGAGGCTGCCGAGCTTTCCAAGATGTTGGAAGAGAAGTGGGGCGTGTCCGCTGCAGCCCCTGTTGCAGTGGCAGCTGCTCCTGCTGGCGGTGGCGCTGCCGCAGCTCCGGTTGAAGAGCAGACGGAGTTCACTGTCATCCTTGCCAAGGCTGGTGACAAGAAGATCAACGTGATCAAGGAAATCCGCACCATCACGGGTCTCGGGCTGAAGGAAGCCAAGGACCTAGTTGAAGGCGCTCCGAAGACGGTGAAGGAAGCCGTCAACAAGGACGAGGCGGAGAAGATCAAGAAGGTGCTGGAAGAGCAGGGCGCTTCTGTCGAAATCAAGTGATTGCGACATCCGGGGCCCTGCCGTGAGGCGGGGTTGCGGATACTGAGCTGAAAGCGGGGTGGGGATCTGCATGATCCCCGCCCCATCGGCCGTTGCATGCCTGAAAGGGCGCGGCCGCCTACGAACGGTGACGATGGAAATCGCGACTTTCGCGGTTTTGGCAGGATGGGGCAGAAGATCTGATGAACGCGATCACTCAGACATTCACGCCGCGCAAGCGGATACGCAAGAGCTTCGGTCGGATTCCGGAGGTCGCGCCGATGCCCAACCTGATCGACGTGCAGAGGTCCAGCTACGAGGGCTTCCTGCAGATGCATATCAGCCCGGACAGCCGCACTAACACCGGCCTCCAGGAAGTGTTCCGCAGCGTTTTCCCGATCGATGACTTCGCCGGTCGCGGCCGGCTCGAATTCGTCAACTACGAGCTCGAAGAGCCCAAATACGACGTCGAGGAATGCATCCAGCGCGGCATGAACTACGCTGCCCCGCTGAAGGTCATCCTGCGCCTCATCGTCTGGGATGTGGACGAGGACACCGGTGCGCGTTCCATTCGCGACATCAAGGAACAGCCCGTCTACATGGGCGACATGCCCCTGATGACGGATAACGGCACCTTCATCATCAACGGCACCGAGCGCGTCATCGTCAGCCAGATGCACCGTTCTCCGGGCGTATTCTTCGATCACGACAAAGGCAAAACGCATAGCAGCGGCAAGTTCCTGTTCGCAGCGCGTGTCATCCCCTATCGCGGCTCGTGGCTCGACTTCGAATTCGACAGCAAGGATATGGTCTATGTCCGCATCGACCGTAAGCGGAAGCTACCGGTCACCACGCTGCTCTACGCCCTCGAGAGCGAGGCCAGCGAGCAGAACCGCGCAGCACGCACCGCCGCCGGCGAGGATCCCGACACGATTGAGATCCGTGGCATGGATAGCGAGCAGATCCTCAACTATTTCTACGGTCAGGTGGTGTTCACGCACACGGCCAAAGGCTGGGCGCGCCCGTTCGAGCCGGACGCCTTCCGCGGCTTGAAGCTGCTCGAGCCGTTGATCGACGCCGACACCGGTGAAGTGGTGGCAGAAGCAGATTCGAAGCTCACTGCCCGCACGGCCCGCAAGATTGCCGAGAACACCAAGGAAGTGCTGGTTGGCCGCGCTGACCTGCTCGGTCGCTTCATCGCCGTCGACATGGTGAACGAAGAGACCGGTGAAATCTTTGCAGAAGCCGGCGAGGAGCTTGCCGAAGCACGGGTCGCAGCCCTCGAAGAAGCCGGTATCACCACGCTGCCGACGCTCGCCATCGATCAGGCGAACGGCCCGTGGATTCGCAACACGCTCGCTATCGACAAGAACACGAGCCGCGACGATGCGCTGATCGACATCTATCGCGTCATGCGCCCGGGCGAACCGCCGACTCCGGAAACGGCCGAAGGCCTGTTCCGCGGCTTGTTTTTCGATCCCGATCGTTACGACCTGTCGGCGGTCGGCCGGGTCAAGATGAACATGCGCCTCGGCATCGAATGCGACGACCAGCATCGTACACTGCGCAAGGAAGACGTCCTGCGCACGGTGAAGATCCTCGTCGAGTTGAAGGATGGCCGGGGCACGATCGACGACATCGACAATCTCGGCAACCGCCGTGTTCGCTCCGTCGGCGAACTGATGGAAAACCAGTATCGCGTCGGCCTGCTGCGCATGGAGCGCGCCATCCGCGAGCGTATGGGTTCGGTCGACATCGATACCGTCATGCCGCACGACCTGATCAACGCGAAGCCAGCGGCCGCCGCGGTGCGTGAATTCTTCGGCAGCTCGCAGCTGTCGCAGTTCATGGACCAGACCAACCCGCTATCTGAAGTGACCCACAAGCGCCGCCTGTCCGCACTTGGCCCAGGCGGTCTGAC
>CAZZVF010000034.1:0-2561 GCA_964657355.1 uncultured Buchnera sp. | reverse complement strand
GAGCGTGCCGGCTTCGAAGTGCGTGACGTGCATCCGACCCATTACGGCCGTATCTGCCCGATCGAGACGCCCGAGGGGCCGAACATCGGTCTGATCAACTCGCTCGCCACCTTTGCCAAGGTCAACAAGTACGGCTTCATCGAGACGCCATACCGCCTGGTGAAGGACGGCGTTGTGCAGGACGGCTGGAAATACCTCTCGGCGATGGAAGAGGAGCGCCTGGTCGTGGCGCAGGCCGATGCACCGCAGGATGAAGATGGCCGCTTCACCGAGGAGCTGGTTTCCGTGCGCCGACAGGGCGATTTCCGCCTGGTGCGTCCGGAAGACGTGACCGCGGTCGACGTCTCGCCGAAGCAGCTTGTGTCGGTGGCGGCAGCGCTCATCCCGTTCCTCGAGAACGACGACGCGAACCGTGCGCTGATGGGCTCCAACATGCAGCGTCAGGCTGTGCCGCTGATCCAGGCGGACGCTCCGCTCGTTGGCACCGGCATGGAAGCTGCGGTCGCGCGCGACAGCGGTGCCACGATCGTCGCCCGCCGCTCCGGCGTGGTCGACCAGATCGACGGCGCCCGCATCGTGGTTCGTGCCTCGGGCGACGACGGCATGACCGCCGGCGTCGACATCTACCGCCTGCGCAAATACATGCGTTCCAACCAGTCGACCTGCATCAATCAGCGTCCACTGGTGCGCGTCGGCGACCAGGTCTCCGGCGGCGAGATCATTGCCGACGGTCCTTCGACCGAGCTCGGTGAACTGGCTCTCGGCCGCAACGTGCTCTGCGCGTTCGTGCCGTGGAATGGCTACAACTTCGAAGACTCGATCCTCATCAGCGAGCGCATTGCACGCGACGACGTGTTCACGTCCATCCACATCGAAGAGTTCGAAGTGATGGCGCGGGACACCAAGCTCGGCCAGGAGGAAATCACCCGCGACATTCCGAATGTCGGCGAGGAATCGCTCAAGAACCTCGACGAGGCGGGCATCGTCTATATCGGCGCTGAAGTGAATCCGGGCGACATTCTCGTCGGCAAGGTCACGCCAAAGGGCGAAAGTCCGATGACGCCGGAAGAGAAGCTGCTGCGCGCCATCTTCGGCGAAAAGGCCTCAGACGTTCGCGACACCTCGCTGAAGCTGCCGCCGGGTGTGGCTGGCACCATCGTCGATGTCCGAGTATTCAGCCGCCGCGGTGTCGATAAGGACGAGCGCGCCATGGCGATTGAGCGCGCGGAGATTGAACGTCTTGCGAAAGACCGTGACGACGAGCGCGGCATTCAGGAACGCGCGTTCCTGAACCGTCTGCGTGAAAAGCTGCTCGGCCACAAGGCAGCGGGCGGTTTCAAAGGCATCAAGGCCGGTACGCCGATCAGCGAGGAGGTCCTCGCCGAGCATCCGCGTGGTGCATGGCGCAACATCGGCGTGCAGGACGACGCCGTGATGGCGGAAATTGAAACGCTGAAGCGCGAGTTCGACGCCGCCGTCGGTCGTCTCCAGGAGCGGTTCGAGAGCAAGGTCGAAAAGCTCCAGCGCGGTGACGAATTGCCGCCTGGCGTGATGAAGATGGTCAAGGTGTTCGTCGCGGTAAAGCGCAAGCTGCAGCCCGGCGACAAGATGGCCGGCCGTCACGGCAACAAGGGTGTCGTCTCGCGCGTGGTGCCGGTCGAAGACATGCCGTTCCTCGAGGACGGCACGCCTGTCGACCTGGTGCTGAACCCGCTCGGCGTGCCGAGCCGCATGAACGTTGGTCAGATCCTCGAGACGCATCTTGGCTGGGCTTGCGCCAATCTTGGCCGTGAGATCGGCGAATTGGTCGAGGAATACCGCCGTACAGGAGCGGCCAAGCAGGAGTTGCTCGAGAAGCTGCGCGATGTGTATGGCGACAAGGTCTATGACGACGAGATCGCGCTGCTGGACAACAACCAGCTGATCGAGTTGTCGGAAAACCTGAAGAAGGGCGTGCCGATTGCAACGCCGGTGTTCGACGGTGCCCGCATGTCGGACATCGAGCGGATGCTGACCAAGGCAGGCCTCGATACATCCGGTCAGGTCGTCCTGGTCGATGGCCGTACTGGCGAACCGTTCGAACGCAAGGTTACTGTCGGCTACATCTACATGCTGAAGCTGCACCATCTGGTGGACGACAAGATCCACGCCCGTTCGATCGGTCCTTACAGCCTCGTCACCCAGCAGCCGCTGGGCGGCAAGGCGCAGTTCGGCGGACAGCGCTTCGGCGAAATGGAGGTGTGGGCCCTCGAAGCCTACGGTGCCGCCTACACGCTGCAGGAAATGCTGACGGTGAAGTCGGACGACGTCTCCGGCCGAACCAAGGTCTACGAAGCCATCGTGCGCGAACAGGACAATTTCGAAGCCGGCATTCCGGAAAGCTTCAACGTGCTGGTCAAGGAATTGAAAAGCCTGGGCCTGAACGTCGATCTAGACCAAAGCGCAGTCTAAAAATTCGGGTTCTAGGGCCGTCTGGTCCTAGCAGGGTCCAGGGACAGCGTCCCTGGCCTTCCTTCTATTAGGAGCTCTCCATGAACGAGCTAATGAAAATCCTAGGCCAG